>NZ_JBFBGL010000060.1:0-48685 GCF_040684635.1 Amycolatopsis sp. NPDC089917
CGCCCCGGTGGGCGGTTGAGGGGCATGGGCTACGGTATGCGGTCATTCATACACTTGAGGGTAGTGAAGGAGGCCTTCACGGACTTGGGAGTCAGCCGCGCTTGAACTCCTCCCAGGTCACCTTCTTCACCTGGGGACCGTCGTCCTTGGCGTGGTTCGCCAGGCCGTTGCGCCCCTTGAAGTAGTCACCGGCCTGGGCCTGCGCCTGCGGCGACATGTCGGTGTCGCTGATCGCGATGCCGTGGATGTGCTCGGCCCAGTCGCCCTGGCTCGGGGTGCGGTGCCACGCGGCGAACCCGACCTCACGCAGGGCCTTCACCGCGGCGGTCTTGTTCGAGATGTTGTTCACCGAGATGTCGACGGCGCCCCCGCCATCGTGCGTGCCGCCCGAGGCGCCGACGCCACCGGCGTTGTACGAGCCCTGGGTGACGGTGAACTTGACCCCGGCCTTCTTCTCGGCGGCCGCGATCATGTCGGCGGTGCGCTTGTTCACCGTCTTGCCGTCCAGGCTGGTCTTCGAGCCGACGCTGATCGGCGCGGTCACGGTGTAGCGACCCTTGCCCAGTTCGGTCAGCGAACCCTTGCCCGGCAGACCGGTGGCGGCCAGGCCGCTGTGGCCCAGCGACTTCTGGTACTTCTCGTAAGCCTTGACCGTCGAGGTGCCGAAGTGGCCGTCGACCTGCTTCTTGTCGAGCAGGTTCTTCGCCGCCAGAGCCTCCTCGACCACCTTGACGCTCGGACCGGATCCCGGAGTGATCGCCTGGTCGGCCTTGTACGGGTCCCACATGGCCGCCTTGATCACGGCCTCCATGTCGACCGTCGGCGCGGCCACCGCGGGCTGTCCCGCCGTCACCCCCATGAGCGCGGCTCCGGCCAGAGCGGTGAACGTCGCGGCGGTTGCCACCTTGCGCATGACTGCTCCTTCACTCGGTGCTGCTCCCTGTGAACAGCTTGTGACCGACACTGCCCTGGACGGCGGGCGTCCGGAAGCGCCTGTACGGAACGTCTGACGTCAAAAACCGCAGGTTGACAGCGTTTGACAGTGCCACGGCCAGGGCGATCCCGCTGGTCGGCACGGCGATCCGGACGAAGTTCGCGATATAGTCACCTGACCGCGCAGGGTGACGAAAATCGTTGTCACGTTGGACACGAACGCGAGGGGAAGCGTGCCGGGAGCGCAAGCGGGAGAACGAGCGCCGGAGCTCGACGCGTTCATGGACGAGCTGCGGAAGCTCCGGACGCGAGCCGGGGAGCCCTCCTTCAGGAAGATGGCCGCGAAGTCCGGCGCCGTGTCGCACGCGACCCTGCACCTCACCGTCACCGGCAGGCGGCTCCAGCCGTGGGAGACCGTCCGGGAGTTCGTCCGCGCCTGTGACGGCGACGAAGAGGAGTGGCACGCCCGATGGCAGGGCGTCCAGCTCGTGCTCTCCGCCGAGCGGGAACCGGAGCCCGCACCCGCCCGGTCGCGATGGCGGTCCAAGCGGGTCCTGGTACCGCTGGCCCTCGTCCTCGTGGCCGCGATCGCCGCCGTCGTGGTCGTCCTCCTGCCGGGTGGCGAAGACGCGTCCGAACCGCCGCATCCCGGCGATTCGAGCAAGTTCGTCGCCGACGTGACCATTCCCGACGAGACCGTGGTCAAACCGGGTACGCAGTTCGTGAAGGTGTGGGAGCTCAAGAACACCGGCACGGTGGACTGGAAGAAGCGGTACCTGCGCCGCACCGATCTCCCGGTCGCGCCCGGCGCCTGCCGCACCCCGGAGCGGATCCCGGTCAACGACACCGCGCCGCAGGGAAACGTGCAGGTGACCGTCACCGTGGGCACTCCGCCGACCGCCCCGGCCGACTGCAAGGTGTTCTGGAAGATGGTCGACGAACAGGACCGGGAAGTGTTCCCCGGGAACAGGCCGATCTACTTCTCCGTACTCGTGCGCCCCTGAATCACGCGTGTCGTCCCGCTGATCACGTGTGTCGTCCATCTGATCACGGCAGCGCCACCGGACGACACGCGTGATCAGACGGACGACACTCGTGTGTGAATGGACGACACGTCCGGCGAAAACACCTCGTTCGACCGGAAAAGTGCGCTAGCCCCCGCTTTCCCGGCTGCCTACGCTGAATTCCGCGCACGGAAATCACAAAATTCCTCGGGAGTCTCCAGTGAGAAAAACGAGAATCGTGTTCTGCGCCTTGGTCGCCCTCGGCGCCGCGTGCCTTTCCCCGACGGTCACAGCGGCTCCGAACGCGTTCACCCTGTCCAGTACCGCTTTCGCCAACGGCGGTCTCATTCCCCGAGTCCACGAGTGCACCAGCGGTGGCGGGAACGATCCGGCCAAGAAGAACGAGTCGCCGCCGCTGGCCTGGTCGGGTGCTCCCGCCGCGGCCAAGAGCTACGCCATCGTCATGCGCGACCTCGACAACAACAACCTCATCCACTGGGTCATCTACGACATCCCGGCGGCCACGGCCTCGCTCCCCCAGAACGTCCAGCACGTCTACCAGCCGCCCGTTCCCGCCGGCTCCCGCCAGGTCTACTACCGCGGGAGCGCGAGCCTCTACGGCTACCAGGGCCCGTGCTCGCCCTCGACCGTGAACACCTACGAGTTCGTCGTGCACGCCCTCAACCGGGCGTCGCTCACCACTCTGAACAACACTTCGTCGACGCAGACCGCCGCCAGGGCGATCGCCGCGGCCTCGATCGGCACGGCGAGGATGACCGGCGAATCGTAGCTCGGTGACACCGCCGGGATACGCAGAGCCAACCGGTGTCCGCGCCGGTGGGGCCGCTGATCACCCGTGGCAAAATCGGCCCAATGCAGATCGGGATGCTGGGTTCCTTCGAGGTTCGCACGGATGACGGCGTCCTCGCCGACGTCCCGGGCGCCCGGCTGCGCGGGCTGCTGATCGCCCTCGCGCTCGAACCGGGCCGAGTGGTCCCGAAGGCGACGCTCGTCGACTGGATCTGGGGCGAACAGCCGCCCGCCGACGCGACGAACGCGTTGCAACGCCTGGTTTCCCGGCTGCGGAAGGTGCTGCCGGAAGGGGTCGTCGAGGGACAGACCGACGGCTACCGGCTGAAGGTCGCGCCCGAGGACGTCGACGCCGTGCGGTTCGAGCGCCTCGTCGGCCAGGCCCGTGGCGACGAGGGGCCGAAACGGCTGCGCGAGGCCTTGGCCCTGTGGCGCGGCGCGGCCATGCAGGACGTCGGTCTCCAGGACAGCGACGCGTTCGACGCGGCGGTCACCCGGCTCGACGGGCTTCGCCTGACGGCGTTGGAGGACCGGTTCGACGCGGAGCTCGAACTCGGGCACGGCGCGAACCTGGTCACCGAGCTGACCGACTTGGCGGCCGCGCATCCGCTGCGGGAGCGGCTCGTCGCCGCGCTGATGCGGGCCCTCGCGGCGACCGGGCGCGACACCGAAGCGCTGCTCGTGTACCAGCGCACGCGGGAAGCCCTGGCCGACGCGCTGGGCGTCGACCCTTCGCCGGAGCTGTCCGCGGTGCACGTCGCGCTGCTGCGCGGCGAACTGGGACGGCGGGAGGAGAACCGCAAGACCAACGTGCGCGCCGAGCTGACCAGTTTCGTCGGCAAGGACGCCGACGTCGCCAAGGTCCGCGACCTCGTCGCCGAGCACCGGCTCACCACCCTGATCGGCCCCGGCGGTTCGGGAAAGACCAGGCTGGCCACGGAAACCGCGCGCACCCTGCTCGGCGACCTGCCGGACGGCGCGTGGCTGGTGGAGCTCGCCGCCATCGGCCCGGACGGCGACGTCGCCCAAGCGACACTCGCCGCGCTCGGACTGCGGGACGCGCTGCTCGGGGACTCGCCGAACGCCGAACCCGCCGACCGGATCATCGCCGCGATCCGCGACCGCGAAGTCCTGCTGATCCTCGACAACTGCGAGCACGTCATCGAGACGGCCGCGGCCTTCGCCCACCGGGTCCTCGGGGAATGCCGGCGGCTGCGGATCCTGGCGACGAGCCGGGAACCGCTCGGCATCACCGGCGAGGCGTTGTGGCAGGTCGTCCCGCTGGCCTTGCCGGGCGAGCACGCCGCTGCCGGCGAGATCGAATCCTCCCCCGCCGTCCGGTTGCTGCGCGACCGGGCTAGCGCGGTGCGCAAGGATTTCGTGGCCGACGAGGCGACGCTGGCCACGATGGCTCGCGTGTGCCGGGTGCTGGACGGGATGCCGCTGGCGATCGAACTCGCCGCGGCCAGGTTGCGCACCATGTCCATCGACCAGCTCGCGAACCGGCTCGACGACCGGTTCCGCCTGCTGACCGGCGGCAGCCGGACCGCGTTGCCGCGGCACCGGACGTTGCGCGCCATGGTCGACTGGAGCTGGGAACTGCTCAGCGACGCCGAGCGGACGGTCCTGTGCCGCCTCTCGGTGTTCTCGGGCGGGGCGAGCCTGGAGGCGGCCGAGCACGTCTGCGTGAGCGAAGCCGTCGAACAGTACGAGGTGCTCGAACTGCTCACCGCGCTGACCGAGAAGTCGCTGCTGGTCGCCGCGGGCGACGAGGCGCCGCGCTACCGGATGCTCGGCACCATCAAGGAATACGCCGAACTCCGGCTCGCCGAGGCGGGCGAATCGGCGCTGGCCCGCGACGCGCATCTGGCCTATTTCACCGAGCTCGCCGAGGCCGCGGAACCGATGCTCCGCCAGGCCGAGCAACTGGCATGGCTCGCGAAGCTCAACGCCGACCACGACAACATCACTTCCGCGATGCGCGGCGCGCTCGCGGCGGCCGAGGCACCGGCGGCGATGCGGCTCGCGGCGGCCTGCGGCTGGTACTGGTGGCTCAGCGGGCACCGCACGGAAGGCATGGAGCTGGTCAAGGCGGCCGTCGAGACGCCGGGCGAAGTGCCCGACAACGTCGCGGCCATCGTGTACGGCCTCGTCTCGCTCTTCGTGAGCTCCGGCTTCGCCGACGAGAACACCGCGGCGGAGTGGATCCACGAGTCGTACCGGCTCAGCCGGAAGACCGACGACAACCACCCGCTGCTCGGGCTCGTCGTCGCGCTGGAGCGGATGCTGACCGGATCGGAGGCGCTGTCCGCGTGGGAACCGGTGCTGGAGGACGAAAACGCGTGGGTCCGCGCGCTCGCCCGGCTGCACCTGGGCAAGATGCGGATCACGCTCGGCCATCCCGGCCGGGAGGCGGACGAGTACCTCGGACAGGCGCTCACCGAGTTCCGCGCCCTCGGCGAACGGTTCGGGATCTCGTTCGCCCTGACCGAATTGGCGGACCGGATCGCCACGCGCGGCGAGTTCGCGACCGCGTGCGAGTACTACGAACAGGCGATCACGGTGGTGACCGAGGTCGGTTCCGTCGAGGACCTCATCCGGCTCCGCTCGCGGCAGGCGCAGCTGTACTGGCTGATGGGTGACGAGGAGGCCAGCGCCGCCGCCGCGGCCGACGCGCAGCGGTGCGCCGAACAGGTCACGTGGCCGGGCGCGCTGGGCATGCTGGCCCTCGCCCGCGCGGAACTCGCGCACTGGCGTGGTGAGGCCGGGGAAGCCGCGCGGGAGCTCGACATCGCGATGAGCGTGATGGGCGACGAAGCGGAACTGGGTCACGTCCGCGCCATCGCCCACGACCTGCTGGGCTATTTCACGGACGACCTCGAAAAATCCCGGGAACACCGGGAAGCGGCCTGGCAGGCGGCGGCCGAGGTGCGGCACGTGCCGCTGATCGCCCACATGCTCGTCGGGGTCGCGGACTTCGCGCTGCGCAAAGACGACCCGGAGCAGGCCGGGCGGCTGCTCGGTGCCGCCGACGAGCTGCGCGGGCTGCCGGACCGGTCGCGTCCGGACGTGACGAGGATCGAGGAGACAGTGCTGCGCCGCCTCGGCGAAACGAAGTTCGCGGAGACGGCGCGAGAGGGCACCACTGCGGAGTGGAAACAACTCGTCGAGGTCACGCTCGCTTCTTGAACGTCGAGGACGCCCACAGGTAGCCGACCAGCGCGATCCCGGCGCACCAGCCGAGGGCGGGGAACACGTCGCTCGCGGCAGGCGCCCCGTCGAGGAGCCCGCGCAGGGTCTCGATGATCGGGGTGAAGGGCTGGTACTCCGCGAATTCCCGGAGGCCGGGGCCCATCTTCTCGGCAGGCACGATCGCGCTGCTGAAGAACGGCAGCATGACCAGCGGCACGGAGGCCATACCCGCGGTTTCCGGGGACTTCGCCGCCAGGCCCAGTGCGATGGTGAGCCAGCCCGCCGCGAACCCGAGCAGCACGACGATCCCGACGACACCGAGCCAGTCGAGGAAACCCGCCGACGGCGAGAAACCCAGCAGGAAGGCCACCCCGGTGAGCGCCGCGATGGCGATCAGGTTGGTCAGCAGGCTGGCGACGACGTGCCCGGTGAGCACCGCGCCGCGGGAGACGTCCATGACCTTGAAGCGGTTGATGATGCCCTTCGTCATGTCGGAGTTCACCGCGGTCGCGGTGGCCCCGAGGCCGTAGCAGACGGCGAGCAGCATCAGGCCCGGCGTCGCGTAGTCGATGTAGTCGACGCCGACGCTGAACGCGTCCCCGAAGACGTAAACGAACATCAGCATCATCACGATCGGCATCAGGATCGCGTTGAACACCGACGTCGGATTGCGGGTCAGGTGCTTGAAGTTACGGCGCAGCATCACCAGTGAAGGGGACTTGGCGCGCGCGGCCGAGGTGGTCGTGTTCTGCGTGGTCATGGTTCGAGTGGTCATTTCGCTGCCTCCGTGTCGTGGCCCGTCAGGGCGAGGAAAACGTCGTCGAGATCAGGGGTTCGGACGGAAAACTCTTCGGCGCCGAGCGCGTGCTCGTCGAGCCGGTCCAGCAGCGCCCGCAGGGATTTCGTCCCGCCGTCGCTGGGGACCCGCAGGGCCAGCGCCTCGTCGTCCCGGGTGGCGCCGGGGAAGATCCCGGCCGCCGTGTCGAGTTCGGCGACGGTGGTGAAGCGGAGCCGGACGTGCGTGCCGGGCATCCGGCGCTTGAGTTCGCCGGGGGTGCCGGTGGCGACCAGGTGCCCCTGGTCGAGGACCGCGATCCGGTCGGCGAGCTGGTCGGCCTCTTCGAGGTACTGGGTGGTGAGGAAGATGGTCACGCCGCCCGCCACGAGCTCGCGGATGATGGACCACATCGTGCGACGGCTGCGCGGGTCCAGCCCGGTGGTCGGCTCGTCGAGGAAGATGATCCGAGGATCGCCGACGAGCGTCATCGCCAGGTCCAGCTTCCGGCGCATGCCGCCGGAGTAGGTCGACGCCGGCTTCTTCGCCGATTCCACCAGGTCGAAGCGCTCCAGCAGGTCGTCCACGACCCGCTTGCCGCCGGGGGCTCGCCGGTTCAGGTCCACCATCAGCTGGAGGTTCTCCTGGCCGGTCAGCAGTTCGTCCACCGCCGCGAACTGGCCGGTGACCCCGATCGCCGCGCGGACCGCCTTGGCCTCGGCGAAAAGGTCGTGGCCGGCGACCTTGGCCGTGCCGCCGTCGGCCTTCATCAGGGTGGTCAGCAGGTTCACCGTCGTCGTCTTGCCCGCCCCGTTCGGGCCGAGCAGGGAGAAAATGGTGCCTGCGGGGACATCGAGGTCGATGCCGTCGAGCACGACCTTGTCGCCGAAGGTCTTTCGCAGTCCGGAGACCGCAATCGCTGTGTCGTTCATGGTGGCCACTTTGGGCGGCCGGACTGACACGCCCCCGCCACGGCGCTGACACGCGTGGTGTCAGCGCCGTGTCAGCCGCGTGTCAGGTCCCGCGAGGAGAGTGGTCGGCACAACCACCACGAAAGGCGACCCGATGACTGAGACGGTTCCCGTACCGCAGGGCCTCCCGACGCAGCGCGACGCGGGTCCCTTCGCCCCGCCGAGCGAGATCACCCGGCTGCGCGAGGCCCGTCCGGTGAGTCCGATGGTCTTCCCGGACGGGCACGAGGGCTGGCTGGTCACCGGTTACGACGAGGTCCGGCAGATGATGGCCGACACCCGGTTCAGCTCGCGCCAGGACATCGGCATCCTCCACATGCCGTACGAGACGCCGGGGATGCCCGCCCCGACCGAACCGTCCCCGCCGATGCCGGGCATGTTCGTCGCGATGGACCCGCCGGACCACGGCAGGCTGCGCAAGCGTCTCACCGGCGCTTTCACGGTGAAGAGGATGAAGCAGCTCGAAGAGCACATCGTCGAGATCACCGAACAGCACCTGGACGCGATGGCGAAGCTGGTCCCGCCGGTGGACCTGGTCAAGGAGTACGCGCTGCCGGTGCCGTCGCTGGTGATCTGCGAGCTGCTCGGCGTCCCCTACGAGGACCGCGAGAACTTCCAGGCCAACTCCGCCCAGCTGATGATCAGGGACCAGACGCTGGAAGAGAAGATGGCCGCGTTCATCGGGATGAACACCTTCCTCACCGAACTGGTCGTCCGCAAACGCGAGACGCCCGGCGACGACATCCTGTCCGACCTGGGCCGCTACGACGACCTGACCATCGAGGAGCTGGCGGGCGCCGCGTTCCTGCTGCTGCTCGCCGGGCACGAGACGACGGCGAACATGCTGGCGCTGGGCACTTTCGCGTTGCTGGAGCACCCCGAGCAGCTGGCCGAACTGCGTGCCGACGCGGAACTGCTGCCCGGCGCCGTCGAGGAACTCCTTCGCTACCTGTCCGTCGGTGACATCTTTTTCCGCTACGCCACGGAAGACCTGGAGCTCGGCGGCGAGACGATCCGCGAGGGCTCGACGGTCATCGTGTCCCTGCTGGCCGCCAACCGCGACCCGCGACGCTTCGAGAACCCCGACGCCCTGGACATCCACCGCAACGCCCGCGGCCTCCTGTCCTTCGGTCACGGCGTCCACCAGTGTCTCGGGCAGCAGTTGTCGCGGATCGAAATGCGCGCGGGTTTCGAGGGCCTGCTGCGGCGTTTCCCGACTCTGGCGCTCGCCGTTCCCGCGGACGAGGTGAAGCTCAAGACCGACATGAACATCTACGGCGTGCACGAGTTGCCGGTCACCTGGTGAACGCTCGTGAGTGGTGAGGACGCGGTTATCGAGACCTCGGTTGTCCGTGAAGGCCTCCTTGAGGGACTCTGGGTCCCTCAAGGAGGCCTTCACGGACTTGGCACCCGAAAGAAAAACTTTGATTAAGTACCCCTATTCTCACCCTTGTCACCTTTCACAACCCCGCCGCCGCACTTTCTGGAAAACCTCCAGCGCCACTTCGCTCTCCGCTTGGAATGATCACGGGATCACCCCTCGACACCTTTCGGAGACACCATGCGTTCCTTGAGCCGCAGGACACTGCTGGCCGCGGCGGCCCTCACCGTGACAGCGGCGCTGGTCCCGCAGACCGCCCTCGCCGCCCCCGCGACCAGTCCGCGCGTTTACGAGAAAACGGGACCGCACAAGGCGGTCAAGGCGCCCGGCGGAGCAGCGCACACCCTCTACTTCCCCGCGGACATCGCGTCCGACGCCACCGAACATCCGGTCCTGATCTGGGGCAACGGCACCGGCGCCACCGTCGACCAGTACGAACTCCTGTTCACCCACCTCGCGAGCTGGGGTTACGTCGTCGCGGCCGCGAACACCGGCCAATCGGGCTCCGGTGCGGAGATGCTGGCGGGCGCCCGTTATCTGATCGCGGAGAACTCTCGCGAAGGCAGCGTGTTCCGGGGTCGCGTCGCCACCGGGAAGATCGCCGCCGCCGGTCACTCACAAGGCGGAGGCGGCGCGATCGCGGCCGGCGCCGACCCGCTCGTCAAGACCACGCTGCCGATCATGCCCGGCCCGCAGGGGAACGTGAACAAGCTGCACGGTCCTGCCTTCTTCGTGTCCGGACAAGCGGACACGGTCGTGCCCGCCTTCTACGTCCACGGCCGTTTCCTTGCCTGCGACCAGGTTCCCGCCGTGTACGGCCAGCTCAAGGGCGCCACCCATTTCCTCCAGGGTGAGACCCGCTACCGTCTCGTCGGCGCGATCACCGCGTGGCTGCAGTACCATCTGGCCGGCGACCAGAACGCCAAGAGTGTCTTCTACGGCACCGGTTCCGGTCTCGACCAGGACAAGGACGGCTGGTCCGCGAGCGAGCGGAACAAGAAGGCCGGCTGACCGGGCGATGGCCCTCCCCCGGCCAAGTCGGGGAGGGCCACCCCGTGGTCGCCGCCACTCCGGCAGTGTGATCGTTCCCCGGAAATCCCAGTCTGGAATGCGCGATCCGTCTCCGGACAGTGCACGATCGGGCAGGAAAAGACTTCGCTGCGTTCGCGGCCGCGTCCGTTCGTACCAGTGTGGAGCAACGCGGTTATACCTTCGTGTAATGACCGAGATTCGCGGCGGCCTGCTGCGGCCGTTGGTGGCTTTGGTGCGGGAACTGCCGGGCGACCGGCCTGCTTTCACCGACGAGCGCCGGACCCTGACCTTCGGGGAATTGCTGGAGTCGAGCGGCAGGCTGGCCACGGGGCTCGGAATCGCGCGCGGCGACCGCGTCCTGCTTCATCTCGGCGCCCGCGTCGAGTTCCCCGAGTACTGCCTCGCGGTCCTGCGCGCGGGCGGGGTCGGGGTTCCGGCGAGCGCCCGGTCGACGGCGGCCGAGCTGACGCGGATCGCGGACGACTCCGGCGCCGTCCTGCTGATCACCGAGGCCCGCCACGCGGAAGTGGTGCGCGAACTCCAGGCCGAGCTCCCGCGGTTGCGGGTGGTGTTCGTCGAGGACGAGCCGCTGCCACCGCGGGGTGAACCGCGCGACGACCTGGGCCTCGACGAGCCGGCCTGGCTGCTCTACACCTCCGGCACGACCGGCCGCCCCAAAGGCGTCTTGACCACGCAGCGCGCGATTCTCTGGTCGTCGGCCGCCTGCTACGGCCCGCTGTACGGGATCTCCGGCACCGACACCCTGCTGTGGCCGCTTCCGCTGCACCACGCGTACGCGTTGTCGCTGGCTTTCGCCGGGACGATCGCGCTGGGCACGCACACGAGGATCGTCGGCCACGACCTGCGGGGAGCGCTCACGGCGCATCCGGGCGGCGTCCTCGCCGGTGTCCCGGCGACCTTCCTGAACCTGCGCCAGGAGGTGCGCGGCGAGCTCCCCGCGCCACGGCTTTGCCTCTCCGGCGGCGCGCCCTGCACGCCGTCGGCACGCGCCGCGGTCCGGGAACTGTTCGGCCTCCCCGTCCTCGACGGCTACGGCAGCACGGAGACCGGCGGCAAGATCGCCGTCCAGGTCGCCGGGGACGAAGGCCTGGTTCCGGTGCCGGGTATGGAGATCCGGATCGTCGACGGGCAGATCGAGGTGCGGGGTCCCGGGGTGGCGCCGAACCTGGAGGTCGTGGACGGCTGGTACCGGACCGGCGACATGGGCGCCCTCGCCGGCGGACGGCTCACGCTCGACGGGCGGGCCGACGACGTCATCGTGTGCGGCGGCCAGAACGTGCACCCGACGGAGATCGAAGCGGTCATCTCCGAACTCCCGGCGGTGCGGGACGTCCTCGTGACGGGAAGACCCGACGAGGTCCTCGGCGCGGTACCCGTGGCGTTCCTCGTCTCCGACGAGCCGGACCTCGACGAAGTCCGCCGCCTGTGCCACCGTCGGCTCTCCCCCCACAAGGTTCCGGTGGCCTATCACCTGGCCGGGCGGCTCCCCCGGACGCCGTCGGGCAAAGCGCTGCGGAGAGAGTTGCGGATTCCCCGCCCGGACGACGTGGAAGCGCTGGTGCGCGAGGCGATCACCGAACTGTGCGAGGAGACCCCCGGGGAACGCTGGCGCGACCGGCCGTTCGCCGAACTCGGCCTGACGTCGCTGGGCGGGGTGCATCTGCGGCACCGGCTGGCCGAGGCGACCGGCCGCGAACTCCCCCAGTCGCTCGTCTACGACTTCCCGACTCCGGCGGCGGTCATCGGCGAACTGGAGCGGCTGCTGTCCGGGCACCGCGGTCCGGCCACGACGAGAACCGCGCCCGCCCGCGTCGACGACCCGATCGCCATCGTCGCGACGGCGTGCCGGTTCCCCGGCGGGGTGACCTCGCCCGAGGAGCTGTGGAACCTGGTGGCCGGCGGAGTCGACGCCACCGGGGACTTCCCGGCCGACCGGGGCTGGGACCTGTTCGTGCGGTACGACCCGGACCCCGCTCGGATCGGCGGCTCCACCACCCGCCGCGGCGGGTTCGTCCACGACGCCGCGGATTTCGACCCCGCCCTGTTCGGCATGTCGCCGCGCGAGGCACTGTCGACCGACCCTCAGCAGCGGCTGCTGCTGGAGACGTCGTGGGAGCTGTTCGAACGCGCCGGTCTCGACACCGCGACGCTGCGGGGCAGCGACACCGGCGTGTTCGTCGGGGTGATGAACGAGGACTACGCCGGCCGCCTGCAAGGGCATCAGCTGGAAGGACGGCTGGGCATCGGGTCCTCGCACGCGCTCGCGTCCGGCAGGATCTCCTACACCTTCGGCCTCACCGGCCCGGCGGTCACCGTCGACACCGCGTGCTCGTCCTCGCTGGTGGCCCTGCACTGGGCCGTGCGCGCGCTGCGGGCCGGTGAGTGCTCGCTCGCCGTGGCCGGTGGCTCCACGGTGATGTCGTCACCGCGCACCTTCCTCGAATTCAGCCGTCAGCGCGGCCTTTCCCCGGACGGCCGGTGCCGCTCCTACGCGGCGGGCGCGAACGGCACGGCCTGGGCCGAAGGCGCGGGCGTCGTGCTGCTGGAGCGGCTGTCCGACGCCCGCCGGAACGGGCATCCGGTGCTGGCGCTGGTGAGCGGTTCGGCCGTCAACTCCGACGGGGCGTCGAACGGGATCACGGCGCCGAACGGACGCGCGCAGCGGGCGGTGATCCGATCCGCGCTGGCCGACGCCGGGCTGTCCGCGCCGGACGTCGACGCCGTGGAGGGGCACGGAACCGCCACCCCGCTCGGCGATCCGATCGAGGCGGAGGCGCTGATCGCCGCGTACGGCGCGGGGCGTGACCGCCCGTTGTGGCTCGGGTCCGTGAAGTCCAACATCGGGCACACCCAGGCCGCGGCGGGTGTGGCCGGGGTGATCAAGATGGTGGAAGCGCTGCGGCACGGGCAGTTGCCGCCGTCGCTGCACGCCGGCGATCCGAGCCCCCGTGTCGACTGGTCCGCGGGCGACGTCGCCCTGCTCGCCGAAGCCCAGGACTGGCCTGCCGGACCGAAACCCCGCCATGCCGGGATTTCCGCGTTCGGGATCGGCGGCACCAACGCGCACGTGCTCGTCTCGGAAGCGCCTCCACAGCCCGACGCCGGACGCAAGACGTCGCTGACGGCGCCGTGGCTGCTGAGCGCCGCGAGCGACGACGCGCTGCGGGCGGCCGCTTCCCGGTTGCTGGCGACGGCGGGCGGCCGGGACGAGGACGACGTCGCGTTCACCCTCACCACCCGCACTCCGCTGGAGCATCGCGCGATGGTGTCGTCCGGTGACCTGGGCGCCCTGCGCGCTCTCGCCACGGGCGAACGCCGCGGCCGGATCGCGCGCGGACCGGCGGCCACGGCGTTCCTGTTCAGCGGGCAGGGCGCGCAGCGTGCGGGCATGGGCAAAGAGCTTTCGGCCACTTTCCCGGTGTTCCGCGCGGCCTTCGACGCCGCTTGCGAGGCCGTCGGCGGTCAGGTCCGGGACGTCGCTTTCGGCGGCGGCGAACTGCTGGACCGGACCGATCACGCGCAGGCCGCCTTGTTCGCCTTCGAGGTCGCGCTGTACCGGCTCCTCGAATCCTGGGGCGTCCGGCCCGGTGCGGTCGCCGGGCACTCGATCGGGGAAATCGCCGCCGCGCACGTCGCCGGGGTCCTCTCCCTCGAAGACGCCGGCGCCTTGGTGTCCGCGCGGGGCCGCCTGATGGCCGCTTTGCCGCCCGGAGGCGTCATGGTCGCGGTCCGGGCGGCCGAAAGCGAGGTCGCGCCGCTGGTCGGGGAATTCGCCGACCAGGTGGCGATCGCCGCCGTCAACGGCCCCCGATCCCTCGTCCTGTCCGGATCCGAGAGCGTGACCGAAGCCGTCGCGGCCCAGTGGCCGGGTTCCACGCGGCTGCGCGTCAGCCACGCGTTCCATTCGCCGCTGATCGACCCGATGCTCGCCGAGTTCCGCGAGGTCGCCGCCCGGCTTCCCCATCACAGTCCGGAAATCACGCTGGTCTCCGGGCTGGCCGGCCGCGCGATCACCGACCTCGGCCCCGAGTACTGGGTCCGGCAGGCCAGGGACACGGTCCGGTTCGCCGACGCGCTGGACGCCGTGGCCGCCGAGGGAACCGGCATCTGCCTGGAGATCGGCCCGTCGGCCGTGCTGAGCCGCGCCGCGGGAGCGGTACTCCCCACGGTGTCCACTATGGACACCAGTCGGGCGGTGCTCGAAGCGGCGGGAGAAGTGCACACCGCCGGAGTCCCCGTGTCGTGGCCCTCGGTGTTCGCCGGAAGCGGCGCCCGGAGGGTCTCGCTGCCGACCTATCCCTTCCAGCGCGAGCGTTTCTGGCTCGATCCGCAGCCGCGCCGGAGCCCGGCCGAGGCCGGGCACGCGATGCTCGGCCCGGCGCTGGTCGCCCCCGACTCGCCCCGGATCGTGCACGGCGGATCGGCGGGCGTGCGCACGCACGGATGGCTCGCCGACCACGTCGTCAGCGGCACGACGCTGTTCCCGGCGACCGCTTTCGTCGAACTGGCCTTGCACGCGGGCGGAACCGGGCTGGCCGAGCTGACGATCGAGGCGCCGCTGCGGCTCGGCCGGACCGAGGACGTCGCGCTCCAGGTGGTCGTGAACGAATCCCGGGTCGACATCTACGCCCAGGATTCCGGCGCCTGGATCCGTCACGCGACGGGGCGCCTGGGGCCGTACGACGTCTTCGCGCAGCCGTGGAAGGGCGAGTGGCCGCCTCCCGCGACCGCACCGGTCGACCTGGAGCGGGCCTACTCGGCCCTCGACTACGGTCCCGCGTTCCGCGCGGTGACGGGTTTGTGGCAGGACGGTGACGAACTGTTCGCCGACGTCGCCCTTCCCGAAGGAGTCGACGGCACCTTCGAACTGCATCCCGTGCTGCTGGACGCCGCCGTGCACACCTTGGCGCTGGCCGGGCCACCGGACGCCGAGGTGCGGGTGCCGTTCCTCTGGACCGGTGTCCACGTGTTCGCCGCGGCTTCGCGCCGGGCACGAGTCCACTGTGTACGGTCAGGTCCCGGCGAGGTCCGCGTCGAGCTCTTCGACTCCGACGGAATGCCCCTCGCGGTGGTGGAATCGCTGCTCACCCGGCCACTGCCCGCCGGGAGCACGATGCTCTACCGCCCGCGGTGGGTCCGCGTACCGGCCGCGAGCGCGGCCGACGTCCGGATCATCGACGCGCGCGGCGAAGACGTCCGTATCGTGCTCACCGCGTTGCAGGACACGCTCCCGCGCGGAGAACGCACCGTCGTCGTCACCGGTGACGACTCCGATCCGGCGGCGGCAGCCGTCTTCGGGCTCGGTACCGCGGCTTCGGCCGAATACCGCGGCCTGGTCACCGTCGTCTCCTCCGATCTGCCGGTGGAACAGGTACGCGAACTCGTCGGCGGCAACCCGGAACCGCAGCTTTCGATCCGGGACGGCGTGCCGCACGCGCTGCGGATCGCCCGGACCGCGCCCGCGTCCGCCCGGCCGATGGATCCGGCGGGGACCGTGCTGATCACCGGTGGCACCGGCGGACTGGGCGCGGCGCTGGCCCGGCACCTCGTGTCCGCGCACGGGGTCCGCCACCTGCTGCTGGTCAGCCGGCGCGGCCCGGACGCGCCCGGCGCGGAGGAACTCCGGCAACTGCCCGCCGACGTGCGGATCGTCGGCGGCGACATCGCCGATCCCGCTTTCGTCCGGCACCTGGTCGACGCCTGCGATCCGCCGCTCACCGCCGTGGTGCACTCGGCCGCCGTCGTCGCCGATTCCGCGTTCACCGCGCAGACGCCCGCCGGATTCGACACCGTCTTCCGCCCCAAGGCCGACGCCGCCAGGGTCCTGCACGAGGCCACGCGGCATCTCCCGCTGTCGGCGTTCGTGCTCTTTTCCTCCCTGGCGGGCATTTTCGGGAATGCCGGACAGGCGAACTACGCGGCCGCCAACCGCGTTCTCGACGCGCTGGCGGTCCGGCGACGGGCCGAGGGCCTCCCCGCGACGTCGATCGCCTGGGGCCTGTGGGATCTGGAAGCCGGGCTCGGCGCGCAGATCCCCGACGCGGCGCGGCATCGCATCGAGACCTCCGGGGTGGTGGCGCTGACGCCGGAGCAGGGAATGGCCCTGTTCGACGCCGCGCTCGGACATGCCGAGCCGGTCCTGATCGCCGCCCGGCTCGACCCGACCGCCGCCGGCCTTCCCCCGATCGCCGACGGCCTCGGTCGCCCCGCGCCGAGACCGGCACCGCCCGCACCGGACCGGCACTGGCCGGACGATCCCTCCGAACAGGAGCTGCGGGACCTGCTCCGCGTCGAACTCGCCGAAGTCCTCGGCCACCAGGACCCCGGCACGATCCCCGAGGACAAACCGTTCACCGATCTCGGGCTCGACTCGCTGGCCGTCATCGACCTGCGCACCCGGCTCCGGGAACTGACCGGGGTGGAGGTCCCCGCCCGCGTCCTGTTCGACCATCCGACCGTCATCGAGCTCGCCGGGCACCTGCGAGCGTCTGACTGAGGGTCAAGGCGGTGAGGGCGACGGCGAATCCGGTCAGCTGCCAGCCGGTGAGGGTCTGGCCGAGCACCAGGAAACCCGCGGCGGTGGCGACCAACGGGTTGGTCAGCGTCAGCAGGGAGACCGACGTCGGGGCGAGCCGTTCGATGCCGCGGAACCAGAGCGGGTAGGCCAGCGCGGTGGTGACGACGCCGATGTAGCCGTAGCCGATCAGGTTCGCCGTCGTCAGCGAGCCGGGGAGGCCTTCGAAGAGGAGCGTCGCCGGGGCGAGGACGAGCCCGCCGAGGGTCAGCTGCCAGCCGGTCATCGCCAGCGGATGGCCGGGGCGGCCCCATTTCTTGGTGAGGATCAGGGAAACGGCCATGAGCGCGACGGCGGTGAGCATCGCGGCCAGGCCGAGCGGGTCGAGCCGGGCCTCAGCCGAAAGGGTCAGCAGGGCGACACCACCGGCGCCGACGATCGCGGCGAGCAGGATCGGCGCCGGGGTCCGGACCCGCAGCATCGGCAGCGCGAGCAACGCCACCAGCAGGGGTTGCAGCGCGCCGAGGGTCGCGGCGACACCGCCGGGAAGGTGGTACGCGGCGTAGAAGATCAACGGCAGGAAGGCGCCGAAGTTGAGCATCCCGAGCACCGTCGTCTTCCACCACCAGGACCCGCGCGGGAGCCTCCGGGTCAGGGCCAGCAGGAGCAGCCCGGCCGGGAGTGCCCGCAGCGCGGCGGCCAGGAGCGGCCGGTCCGGTGGCAGCAAGGTCGCGGTGACGACGTAGACGGTGCCCCAGCTGGCGGGCGCCAGTGCGGCGAGCCCGGCGTCACGAAGCGACGGTTTCGCGGGCTCTGCCTGGACAGGCCGTTCGGCGATGATCGCCATGATGTCTCCTCACTGATAATCTCAACGTTGAGATAACACCAGCGGGTTCTGTCAATGTCAAGTCTCTTAATGTTGAGACAATTGGAGGTGTGCCGTGGCCGACGCGGTGGACGCGGTGATCGGGCTCTGGCGGCGCGAGCGGCCGGATCTCGAAGACAAGCTCTGGCCCGCCGAGGTGATCGGGCGCGTCCAGCGGCTCTCCCGGATCCTCGACCGGAAGCTCAAGGAGTTCAACGCCGAGCACGACCTGGAGTCGTGGGAGTTCGACGTGCTCACCACGCTCCGCCGATCCGGGGAAGCGGGCGGCCTGACGCCGGGCGCGCTGCTCAAGGCCGCGATGGTCACCTCGGGGGCGATCACGAACCGCATCGACCGCATGGAGGCCAAGGACCTGGTCGAGCGGGTGCGTGACAGCGACGACCGCCGTTCGGTCAAGATCCGGCTGACCGACAAGGGACGGCAGGTCGTGGACGAGGTTTTCGTGCTCCACCTGGAGAACGAAGCCAGCCTCCTGCCCGAGCTCAAGCCCGGGCAGTGGACCGAACTGATCGGCGGCCTGCGACTGCTGCTCGAACACTTCGGTGACACGTCATTGGAGTGACTCCAGCGCGGCGGCAGCGGCGGTCAGCGCCTCACCCTGGTCGGCGCCGAGTTCCCGCGCGGCGCGGGCGTATTCGTCCGCCGCGGCCCGCAACAAGGCGGTCTTCCCCGGACGGTCGGCGGCTTCGGCGACGACCGTACCCCTGGCGCGGGCGGTGTGCACCCAGCCGTTCTCTTCCAGCTCACGGTAGGCCCGCGCCACCGTGCCCGAAGCCAGCGCCAGATCCCTGGCGAGCTGCCGGATGGACGGCAGCCGGGTGCCCGGCGCCAGCTCGCCGGTGGTGATCAGATGGACGATCCGGTCCCGGACCTGCCGCCACGGCGCGATCCCGAGATCCGTGTCGACGACGACCTTCAGCGGCATCAAGCGGTTTCGGGGCGCGATCGGCCCTCGGCACGCGACCGGTGGGCGAGGTTGAACCAGCCGGCGAACCCGGCGAGGACCAGGAGCCCGGACACCGGATTCATCACTTCCGGGATCGACAGCGTCACCGTGGCGGCCAGCCCCAGCCCGGCGGCGACCCGGGCGCTCCGGACCCGCAACGCGGCGTCGGCCACACTGTCCCCTGTGGACGGTCGGCGGACGGCGAGCAGGATGACCAGCCACGTCACCGCCGAGATACCCGCGGCGACCCCGAGCTGCGCCCACCAGTGATTGACCGCGATCCACACCGCCACGGCCACGGCGACCACCGCGTAGGTAACCAGACCCCAGACGGGAATGAGCCCGCTTACGCCACGCCGCTCCAGCGTCGCCTCGCGGCGGACGCCTTTCCGGGGCCGCTGCGCCAGCACCTCGGCGATCAGCGCGCCGGCGAGCAGGGTACCCAGGATGGACGACATGCTGTCGCCGCGCACCCCGGCGGACCCGGCCACCAGCGGCAACCCGAGGTAGAGCCACGGATACCAGAACCGGCGGCGGCGCAGATACCGCACGGCCTCGTCGACGTCGGACGTCGAAGGATCCTCGACACCCCACCGCCGCAGCACCTTGGCGCCCTGCTTTTCGCCAGGCCACAGCACGATCAAGATCACGAGACCGAACAAGCCCATGAACAGGGCGACGGCCAGAATGTTGTCGAACGGCACGATCAGCCTCCCAGTCTTGTATCAAGTACACGATACAAGACTGGCTGCGATGCCGCGCGATGAGCGTGTCGTCCGTCTGATCACGCGAGTTCGCCGCCTGATCACGCGAGTTCCGTTCCTGATCACGCGAGTCACACCTTTCGGCCCGGTAAGCAGGGGTCGTGAGTGGCGATTCGGGTTCTCTTGAGGGACATGGCAAAGGTGTCGTGTTCGGGCGAGATGGGCGATCACGCGTGATCAGGCGGCGATCTCGCGTGATCAGAGACGGAACTCGCGTGATCTCTTTCCCGTGGCTGTCCGGCGCAGCCTGACCGGCAGGGTTGCGGGTAACGACTGTGTGGATATGGGAACGATGAACGTCCCCATATCCACACACCCCTCACCCCGAGCAACACCCGCCCACCGGACACCTTCGCCTTACCCCTCAACAAAAGGGCCACGCACGACCACCGGTACCGCCGCCCCGATCAGGCAGGGTCGGCAAGGATCCCGTTGATGTAGGTCCCCGGGTGCGTGGCCGCGTCCTGCCGCAGCACCGGAAGGTCCGACGGCCAGTTCGCGGTGAGCGCCTCGGTCTGCCCCGGCGGGATGGTCGTCACCCGCGTCGGCGTCCACGTGGACTCACCCGCCGCGGGCTTCAGGACGGTGATGGTCGCGGTCGCGGTCGAACCGGCCGGAACGTCGTTGTACTTGACGCCGTTGTCGACCCTGGTCAGGTGGTAGACCGGGCCGTTCGGGTCGGCGGGCCCGTTCAGGTCGGCGCCCGGCACGCCGTACAGCGAGCACGTCCGGGACGACTTGTTCTTGTAGGTCAGCGGCACGTCGAGCTGCGTCGGCGAGTTCGGCGACGGCTTGGGTGTGCCGAGGGTGAGCGACAGATCCGCTGTGGCGCAACGGGGATTGTTGCCCGACCCGGCGGGCTTCCCGGTGGCGGGCTGCTTCGCCGCCCCCGTTTCCTTACCTTGCGGCGCGGGAGTGCCGGTGGCCGCGGAGGTGGCGGTGGGCGCTGCGGACGTCTCGACCCCGCCGCCCGCCGCCGCGGAGGACTGCGGCGCGGCCGACGGGGTACCGGAGTCGTTGCAGGCGACGACGGCGAGCACACCGGCGCAGGCGGCGATCACCTTGGCGACCGTCGAGGCGTTCGTTCGAATGGATCGGTGGCTCATCATCTTCTCCCCGGTCGGTCCCGCACTCTGTGGATCATTCACCAAGCAGGATGCCCAGCGGGGCCGGAAAGATGCGTCACGATGACGCTGCTCTCACAAAAGCAACCTCGGCGGCCGTCACGCATCTTTCCCGTTAGGACAGTGGACTCTGCCCGTTCGGTCACGGCCAGCCGAGCGGGGTCACCTCCGCCGCCGACGTCCACGGCCCGCGCCCGCCCGCCTCGGTGAGCGCGCGGAACCGCACATAACGGGCCCGGGTCGGCCAGAACCGGAACGTCTTCCGGGCGGCGTCATCAGGGAAAGTACCCGCCGCGACGGGACTCCCCCAAGCCGAGCCGTCGGCGCTCAAGTAGACCTCGTAGCCACCGACGCGGCCATGATCGGAACCGTCCTGGCGCGGCAGGTAGTCCAGCCCGGTGACCGTGCGCGCGGCGCCCAGGTCGAGCTGGAGTTCGTGGGGCAGCGGGTCCTCCCCGCCGGACCACTTGGTGTGCCAGTGGGTGGCGGGGTTGCCGTCGACGGCGTTCGTCGCGGCGCCGGATTCGCCCGAGGTCTCCTGGCTGTCGGCCGAGCGGACGGTGGCGGCGAGCGACCCGGAGCCCATGACCGGGTCGCTGATGGTCTCGGCGCCTGTCTCGACGTGCCCCGCGAAGCGGCGAAGGAAGCCGTCCGGCCCCTGAACGGTCAGGTCGTACCAGCCACCCATGCCGCCTTCGGTGCTGAACCAGTCCTCGACCGTCGCGCCCGAAGCGACCGTGTACGTCCACGGCCCGCCGCCGCGGTTGCCCGTGCGCACTGTCAGCTCGCAAGCCGCGCCCGCGTTGGTCATCTTCAGGTACACGACACCGGATCCCGGCCGCAGCACGACTTCCGGATTCGGCTTGCCCCCGGTGGTCGCGGTGATCCGATTGCCCGCGAACCGCCGCAGGAAACCGTTGGGGCCGTGCGTGGTGAGGTCGTACGCCCCGTCCGGGGTACCGGCCTGCCAGTAGTCCGAGAGCGTGGCGCCGGCGCCGACGGTGTAGCGCCACGGCCCGTCGGTCCGGTGCGCGTTGGCGTAGACGTAGAAGTGCGCGCCGGCGGATCCGGTGTTGCCGAAGTCGACCCAGAACCGCTCCGCCGTCACCCGTCCCGACGCGGTCACCTGATAGGGCAACGGGCGCGCCGTCCGGACCCCGGTCTCCGGCACCGGCGGCTTCTGTACGGAAGGCGGTTGCGGTTCGGTGTTCCACGGCCCGCTCGTCGGCATCGGTTTGGTCAGCGCCGGATAGGTGGCGCCCGGTGCCGTGGTGTCCAGCGCCGACGTCAGATCGCCGCAGACGGTGCGCCGCCACGGCGAGATGTTCGGTTCGGCGACGCCGCTCCACCGTTCCAGGAATCGCAGCACGGAAGTGTGGTCGAAGACCTCCGAACACACCTTGCCGCCCCGGCTCCACGGCGAGATGACGAACATCGGTACCCGCACGCCCAGACCGATCGGCTCGCCGGAGACGAATTCGTCGGTCGTGGCGACGGAACTCTTGCCTTCGTCGTCGGAAACGGGCGGCGCCGGCGGCGGCATGTGGTCGAAGAATCCGCCGTCCTCGTCGTAGGTCAGCAGGAACAGCGTCTTGTTCCAGACCTCGGGCTTCGAGGCGATCGTGTCGAGGATCGACTTGACCAGATCGGCGCCGGTGTTGGGCCCCCAAGCGGGATGCTCGGTCTGCGATTCCGGTGCGACGATCCAGGACACCGCCGGGAGCTTGCCCGTGTCGACGTCGGATTTGAAGGCGCTCAGCAACTGCTTCGGCGCGACCCGGGCCAGGCCTCGGTCGTACAAAGCGCGCTCGGTCGCGGTCAACGTCGCCACGCCCGCCGCCAGCCCGTCGAGCAGCCGGGTGCGTTCGGCGGCCGACGCCGAATCCAAGGCGTAGTAGAAGTACTCCAGCTTCGGGAAGGCCTTGCCCGCGGAATCCTTCACCTTCGACAGCGCCTTGGTCCCGACCGCGAGGAAACTGCTGAAATAGTCCAGCGAATTGTCGCCGTAATTGTCCCATTCCTGATAGACCCGCCAGCTGCGGCCCGCGGTCTGGAGACGTTCGGCGTAGGTCTTCCAGGTGTAGCCGGTGTGGCCAGGGTTCTGCCAGGCGGCGTTGCCGATGGCGCGGGTCTTGCCGTCCGGTTCGAAGCCGAGTTTGCCGGTGAACAGGTACATCCGGTTCGGGTTGGTGGGTCCCATCTCCGAGCAGTGGTAGGCGTCGCAGACGGTGAAGGCGTCGGCCAGTTCGTGATAGAAGCGCAGGGCCGAACGCGTGTGATAGGTCAGCGAGCGGACACCCTTGGCCGCGCGCCACGCGTCGTGACGGCCCTTGTTCCACGCCCGGTGCCCGCCGGACCAGCTGTGGTCGACGTCGGCCATGAACTGGTCGTCGATCGCGTAGGGCAGCAGAGTGCCCGCGCCGTCGGGCTGCTGGAAGACCGACGCGCCCGAAGGCAGCTTGATCGCGGCGGGATCAGTGAAACCGCGTACGCCGCGCAGTGTCCCGAGATAGTGGTCGAACGACCGGTTCTCCTGCATGAAGACCACGACGTGCTCGATGACGTCGAGTCCGCCCGTCGGCGCTTCGGCGGCGAGCGCCTGCCGGACGCTCTCCGGGAGCAAGGTGAAGGCGGTGGCCGCGCCAGCGGCCTTCAGCAGGGTACGACGGCGCACGGAGCCCTCCAGAAATTGCATTGAACCCGCTCGAATGTGATCGAAACTGCACCTTTGATGCGATCTGCGAGCAGATCGAAACATAGGTGCCTGCGTGGTTCAAGGGTTCCACCGCCGAGCTGCATGATCGGAGCAGCAGGTCGCGACTTTCGGATGGTCACGCGCTCGAAGCCGAGGTGGGGGACGCCCCCCTTGAGCGTCCCCCACCCGGTTCACCCGGCCCGGACCGGCCGGACGTCATTCACTTTCCGGTTCGGACCTCCCGGACAAGACCGCCAGCGACAGCACCATGACGACCGGCCAGATCACGACCGTCATCGAGGCTCCCCCGAGCGTGATCGCCGTGACCGAAACCGCCGTGGCGATCAGCCCGCCGACGGGCGACACGTAACAAAGCCCCAACGGTCCCAGGAAGAGCACCCACACCAACGCCGTCTTCACCGACTTGGCGGGCGGGCGGGGAACCGGGTACCGGCCCGACCCGAGGACCTCGTGGTCGTCGCTCTGGTACCACCCGCCGGACATCAGCGGCGGATGCGGCGCGAAGGAGGCCGGTCTTCGCCCGAACGCCTTGGGCGTGCGGAAATCCTCCTCGGCCGGCGCGTGGCGGTAATCCTTCGGCCGTCGCATGACACTTTCGGCACTGCGCATGACACCCTCCCCCGTCGCCGGCCCGAGGCCTGGTGAAGTGACCTCTTGCCTGGCACAATTACCGGTTGCGGTTCGAAACTTTCCGGGTCGTTCTGCCCACTGACCATGCTGACGAGTCGGGGGACTGGCTGATGCGTCATATGGAACACAGCGCCGAAAAGGACCACGACGCCGAACCGGCCCCCGGCGAACCGGAGGGCCAGGATGACCGGTTCCGCCACGGGTGAGCACGGGGGCCTCGGGGCCTGGCGGCGGCTGACCCCGGCGGAACAATCCGCGCTACGGAGCGCGGGACATGTGAAGGTGTGGCAGCCGGGCCAGATCCTCGCCCTCCAGGGCAGTCCGCCCACCAGCATGTTCGTCGTCCTGCACGGCTGGGTGAAGATCAGCGCCACCAACTATCGCGGGGAAGACGCCCCGCTCGCCGCGCGCGGTCCCGCGGAAATCGTGGGCGAACTGGCCCCGATCAGCGGGCTCCCCCGGTCCGCCACGATGTCGGCGATCGACGAGGTGCACACCCTCGTCGTGCCCAAGGAGAAATTCCTCGGCGTGCTGCGCGACAAGCCGCGGATCGCCGAGGAGATCTTCCGCAACGCGGCGATCCGGTTACAACAGTCCGACCGGTTGCGCCTCGAATCCGGCGGGCCGGATTTCCCGCAACGCCTCGCCGCGGTCCTCGTGGAACTGGCCCTGCAGCACGCCGTCGACTGGACGGAGGCGAAACAGGTCGATCTCCGTTTCAATCAAGGGGAATTGGCCGGTTTCGCCCGGGTCTCGCGCAGCACCCTGATCCGGGGCCTCGAAGAGCTCCGGCGGCTGGGGGTGGTGCACACCGCACGTCAGCGCGTCACCATCACCCGCCCTCGCGCACTGCGGGAATTGGCCGCCGGACGTCCTCCACCGGACGACAAGGCCTGATCGAACCCGAAATCTCGGCTATCCTTGGTCGAGGTTCAACTCTCGCAACCGTTTCACGGGGTGGAGGGAATCGGCACGATGAGTTCTTTTTCGGCAAGCACGGAACCGGACATCGAATCGGCGTTGATCGATCTCGACGATGTCTCGTTCACCGCGTTACGAGAGCTGGACGGTGAAGCGTTCCGCCGGTCGGCGCACCACGTCGTGGAACGCACCACCAACGTCCGCGCCCGCTACAGAAGTGCCGGTGCCGGGGGCGGCGAACGGATCGACTGATGCCGCAGGCAGCAGGGTCTCGCCCTGTGTTCCACCGCTTGTCTTGGCGAGACTTCGACGCACTCGCGCGCCTTGACGGCGATGAGGACATGGCACGCCGCCTGCGACGGGCGGAGCGAAGCCGTCGCAAGCTGTTGATCCACACCTTGCTGACCGAGGCCGAGAAGACGCCCGGCCACGCGGGGCCCTTGCCGCCACTGGATTCTGCGTGGGAACTCCTCGCACGTGCCGAAGCACGAGCACCCCGGGCCGTGAACCGGATGCTCACGAATCCGTACACTGGCAGCTGGGCGGGCTACACGACTCGTCTGATGCGCAAGGGAATCGACGGTGTCGGTCCTTTGTGGATGCACCTCGGGCATGCGCACGCGATCGCGGCGGCCGCGGCGATCAGGGCCGAACTGGATTTCGAGACCACCGTTCCTGCCTGGCACGGAAACGCTGTCCTCCCCTCGCTCGGCATGGCCAGGTTCCCCGGCACGGGAACGTTTTCCTCGGTCACCGTGCGCGGCGTGAACGGCCGCTACTTCGTGTCGAACGCCGAAACGACGGTCCGCCTGCCGACCGCACCCGAATCCGACGCCCCGGGTTGGTGGGGGATCCGGCGGGTGCGAAGCCAGGTCGGCTCGCAACGGTTCTCGTTGTGGCTCGACGACCTCGATCCCTATCGCGGGCTCTACGAACCGGTCCCGCCGGAACGGTTGCCGGGCGGGGATCTGGCGGACTGGCAACGACTGATCGACGAGGCCTGCCGCCTGATCGCCGCCCACCTGCCCGGCCTCGCCCGGATCATGCCGGTCGGGTTGGCTTCACTCGTCCCGAAACCCCACGTGCTGTTCCGGAATCCGAGCGCGTCGACCGGGGAGGCGTTCGGCAGTGCGGTGGTCGGCCTGCCCGCCGATGGCATGTCTCTCGCCGAAACCCTGATCCACGAGTTCCAGCACATCGTGCTCGGCGGGCTCCTGCACCTGGTCGAGTTGTACGAGCCGGATCCGGGTGAACGGATCTACGTCGCCTGGAGAGATGATCCGCGACCCGTGAGTGGCGCACTTCAAGGGGTGTATGCCTACTTCGGTGTCACCGCGTTCTGGCGCGCGCTGCATCAGGCAGGCCAGAGTCCGCAGCGCTCTGGCTTCGAATTCGCGTACTGGCGCGAGCAGACGTGGCGCACCTTGCGGGTTCTGCGCACGGACGCGACCTTGACCGACGCCGGGCGACGGTTTCTCGACGCCATCGCCGGGCGCCTGGGCCCCTGGAGGGAGGAGCCCGTGCCGTCGGAGGCGAGCAGGCTGGCCACCGCCGCGCGCCAGGATCATCTCGCGGGCTGGCGGGTCCGTCACCTCCGCCCGGACCCGGTCGTGGTCGCCGAACTGGCGGGTGGCTGGCTCAGCGGACGGCCGAGGCCACCCGCCACTCTCGACGCCACCGGTCTTCCCCCGACGCCGGTACCGGACGGCGGCTGGTCCCACGCCCGGATGGACCTGATCCGGCTCGCGGTCGGGGGCACACCGGCGTCGCCGGACGGACGGCCGCCGGTGGTACCCGGAGCCACCGCCGCGGATCTCGCTTACACCGGCGGTGACTTCCTCGAAGCCATCGCCGGTTACCGGCGAGAACTCGCCGCTGATCCGGATCGGCCCACCTCTTTGGTCGGGTTGGGCCTCGCGCTGTGCGCGCGAGGCCCTCATCCCGCGGCCCGTGCCCTGTTGCACTGTCCCGAGCTCGTTCGTGCGGTGCACCGGCGTCTGAGAGTTGTTCCTCAGCCGCCGACCGTGGAACAACTCGCCTCGTGGATCGGGCAACTCGTGCCGGACTGATCTACATCAGCATCGGGTCGATGTCGCAGTCGGCACGGGCACCACGGCCGGCCGCCTGCGTTCCCGGGTGAGCCTCACCGAGGATCTGGCGGTACTTCACCAGGATCGGGTCACGGAACGGCGCCGCCTCCTCGTCTCGGCCGAGAGCGGCCAGATCCAGCCCGAGGTTGAAGGTCGCCGCCAGCACCGTGGGATGGCCTTCCCCCAGCACTTGCCTGCCGCGTTCGACCGCGTCCCGGCCCAGTTCGATCGCCCTGTCGAACTCACCCAGCGCGGAGAGATCGCTCGCCAGGTTGATCGTGACGATGACGGCGTAGGGATGATCCGGGCCGATGGTGGCACGGAAATACTCGAGTGCGCGCTCGTCGAGAACGCGAGCGGCCGTGGGGTCGCCCATGAGCCGCAACGTCACTGCGAGGTCGGCGTTGGCGGCGAGAGTGTGCGGATGGCGCTCGCCGAGGCCACCCCGGTATCGCTCGAACGTTTCTTCACCGAGCTTGCGGGCCCCTACCAGATCGCCCGCATGCCGGAGGTCGATCGAATGAGCGAGGGCACAGGCCGTGGTCGTGGCGTGGTCGTCACCGTACGCGAGCCGGAACCTCTTGAGTGCCTCCATGGACAGACTGAGCGCGCCCGGGTGGTCGCCGTCCTTCCGTCTCGTGATCGACAGCATGAACGTGTTGATCGCCGCGTCGGACTGGTCCGAACCGAAGCGGGCCAGGAAGTTCTCCGTGAGCCTTTCCTGTTGGACCCGCGCCTTGCCGTATTCCCCCGCCTCGCGCAGGTCGACGATCAACGAGCTGTTGACGCCGAAGGTGCGGACGTGATCGCGGCCGAGAACCTCGATCCGGCGGCGGAGGGTGTCCTGGTCCAGCTCCGCGGCCTCCCGGTAGGCCCCGGCCAGCCGGAGACTGATCGCGTGCTGGTACGCGGCGTTGAGCGTTTCCGGGTCGTCTTCGCCGAACATGCGCTTGGACTTGTGGTAGATCTCTTCGCTCAGTTTGGTCGCCGCCGGGAAGTCGCCCTGCGCCCGGAGATCGATCGTGATGTTCCGCTGAAGCGCGAAGGTCTCTTCGTTCTCTTCGCCGGACACCTGAAGACGCAGTGCGAGGGTGCGCTGATTGAGTTCCGCGGCTTCGACGTATCGGCCGATCGCCCACAGGTAGAGACCCAGCCTCGACGAGACTTCGAGGGTCTGCGGATGTGTGGGGCCCAGGTTGTCGGTGAGTCGCTTCCGCGCTTCGAGACCGAGCCGGGCAGCCTCTTCGTGGTCGCCGTACTCGAACAAGTACCGCATCAGGTTGATGTGGAGCTGACGCGGCCAGTCGTCGTCGCAGTTCAGCACATTCGCCGCATAGGCGTGCGGCAGCAATTCACGATAGCGCGACCAGTTCCTGCTGGACTCGGGGTCGTTCGGGTCCAGCGCGGCGAGCAACTGATGGGCGCCGTGTTGCATCCGCGCGTGCACCTGACGGGCCATGACCCGGTTGCGCAGCACCAGCTGGACCAGCCGGTGCAACTGGAGAGTGTTGTTGCCGTGGTCGATCTTGGCGAGGCCGTACCGGTTGATGTCACGGATGGCGCGGGCCAGTTTGATCGGATCGCGCAGCGCGGCGTCGAGTTCCGGGGAGATGGACACCCGGCTGACCCCGGTGAGCAGGTCACGCGAGATCGGCTCCGGGGAGAAGAAGGCACAGATGTGCAGGATCTGGTGCGCCGCCGGGTTGCGGGTCTTCAGCTCTTCGAACGATACGTTCCACGCCGCGGCGACGGAAACCTCGTAGTCGGGCGCCGAGGCGGTGTCGAGGATTTCCTCCACCGACTCGTCGAACAAGCGCAAGTATTCCTGCACCGGCATTCCGGTCACCGCGCGCCAGGCCGCCGCCTGTTCGACGGCCAGCGGGAGATCGCCGAGTTTCTCGGCGAGCTGGTCGGCGTCGGCCGGATCGATCTCGGGGCCGCGACGGCCGAGCAGCTCGACGCTTTCCTCGCGTTTGAACACCGCCAGCTCCAACGGGCGCGCGATGCCGGCCCAGTCGGAGTTCCGCGAGGTGATCAGGATTTCACCGGGGCCGTTGCGCGGGAAGAACGGCAGCACGCTCTCCGGGCTTTCCGCGGCGTCGAACACCAGCAGCCAGCGCCGGAACGGCCGTCCGGTCCGCAGCGCCTCGATCACCGCGGGAACCGCGACGTTCGCTTCGGACGCGCCTTGCAAGCCGAGAAGACCGGCCAGTTCGGTGAGGCCCGCGCGGATCTGCGTGGTGTGCGCGGCGTCGATCCACCAGACGAGGTCGTAATCCTGCAGATGCCGATAGATGTACTCGGCCGCCATCTGGGTCTTGCCGATACCACCGAGACCATGCAACGCCGAGGGGAGCACCGCGGTCGTACCGCTGCTCAACCGCTTGGTGAGCTGATCCAGCAACTCGTCACGACCGGTGAAGTTCGGATTGCGCGGCGGGACGTTCCCGAAAACCAGGGGCGGATCATCAGGCTGGCGTTCGGGAAAGGTCCGGGTCGTGTCCGACGCGTTGGGATGGGCGATCCTGGTCGTCGGCTCGTTCGATTCGGGTTCGCCGAGATATGACGAGTGCGCCTGCGTCGTCGACGACAGGGCTGGAGGGGGACCAGGCATCTTATGGCTCGCGCTCTCACTTTTCAGAGTTGTCCGCTCAGGGGCGGACACCGGCATCAACGGGGCAAGATCCTTTACCGATTGCCGCAGCCGGTCAGCCCTTGACAAGTAAGGGCCGGAGAGCGCACGCATCACGACGCTCTCCAGTTCCACATCAGCCGACGACGCGAGACTGAATTCTGGATCCGGAGTATTGTGCGGGTCGGCGATGGCCGCCCGGAGGTGGTCTAGGAGCGGAATCCGGCCACCGAAATGAGTGGCGGCCACTCGGACGACCTTGGCCGTGTCCGACCGCCGCGCACCACTGAGCAGCAATTCCCTGACTGCTTCGGGAAAAGCAAAAAACCCAGTCGTGTCCCAAGCGGACTTCCCCTCCTCGCGGCCGGGAGCATACATGATCCCCGACAGCAGCAGTTCGAGGAGATGCTCCAGTTTTGCTTCGGGCACGAACTGCTGCCCGACCAGCTTAGCCACATCCAGTCGGACCGGTACCGCCGCAAGCAGCTGCGCCAAGCGTAGTGCCGGCGGCGACGCAACACTGCGAAATCTGTGCACTCTTTCGGATGGTGACAAAGTTTCCGGAGAACCAGCGGAAACGGACTGGGAGATCCGCTCCGTGGCCAGGACGACCGTTCCTTCGGCGGCCGTGTCGTTTTCGCCGGTCATCAGCCCGGCCCACCATCCCAGCGCCTGCGGTCTCAGTTCCAGCACCGGCACCGGCACGATGTGATCGGGTACTTTCGAACCGGGTTCGAGCCAGGCGTCCGCGAGGTCGCACATCCATCGACCGTTGGGGGCCAACACGTTCGGAACCTTCAGCCAGGCCCTGTGCGGACTCATGCCACACCGGCTCCACAGCCATTCCGGGAGCAGGTGCACGATGCTGACCGGCATCTTCCGGCCCCATCGTGCCAACATCGAGCTCAGCGCGTCTTTCTTTTGCCACGCGTCCCCGACACCGTCGGTCAGCAGCAATACCACCCGCCGTCCCGAAGAATCCATGATCTCGTCGGGATCGCGGGCGGGCGCACCGGACGTGCCACCACGGAGAACGAGATCTTCCTGGTCGTTGTCCTTCGCGGTTTCCAACAGCCGGACCTGAATGGTACGGAATGCACCCACTTGCCGGAGTAATTCGACAAACGTGGACACGCGCGGGCGCCACAAGGCCATCGAGGGGCCGTTGTCGAGGACGAGCGTCAGGTCCAGCCAGCGCTCTTTCCTCGATCGGGTGACAGGCCACCATCGCCCGGTCTCCGCGGCCCGGACGGCGGTCGCCACTTCGTCCAGGACCACATTGTTGTGTCGCAGCGAGGACCTTTCCCGTTTCAAGGTTCTCAGTGCGCGGAAGTAGGCCAGCGACTCGAGGGCGACGGCGCCACCCGGCCCCGTGCCGTCCACCGCGGGTTCGGGCAGCTCACCGTGAATGGCCTCGATCGCGACGGGCACGGTGTCTTTCTCGTCCGACCGTGGGGCTTCCAGCCTCGTGGACAGCGCCGGTTCGGGAGGTTCGGGGATCTCCCCGCGTTCCGGGAGAGCGTTGCGGATCCGCAGGTCTTCGGCAGGCGACTCCGGCTCTTCGACGGATACGGACTCGCTACTCGCGCTCCGCGGCGCGATGGCCGCGGCCAGCCATACGATGTCCGCGACATCGGTCCAGTTCAGGTCCGCGAACTCGAACCGCTTACCCCGTTGAGGCAGGCCGGTCATCCGCCGCTCCGCCACCGGAGCGGAACGCGTCTCGGAAGTATCTCCCGGCCCGGCCATGTCACTGCACCGTCAGACGTTGCCAGAGAGCGTTCACCAGCCGCGGCCATGCCTCCTCATCCGGCTGGTACGCGCCCGACGTCGCCAGATAAACGGCGTCGAGAAGCCTGTCCGTCGGAAGGCCGCCTTCCGCCTTGCTCCGTTGAGCGAATTCGCGGATCAGCTCGTCCCGGTGCGCCCCGTCCTCGCCGACGAGATGACCGGCCACGATCGCCGCCAGCTGCTCCTCGTCCGGGTTCTCGATCCGCAACTGCAGGCAACGGCGCAGGAAGGCGGGCGGGAACTCCCGCTCCCCGTTACTGGTCATGATGACGATCGGGAAGGCGTGGCAGGCGACCCTGCCATCACGCACGACCGCGGTGCGCTGCGGGTCGGCTGTATGCACGGTGACTTCAGGATGCCGGTTGCGCACCCGCGCCAGCTCCTCGACGGGGAACTCGCCGTCCTCGAAGATCGACAGCAGATCGTTGGGAAGATCGGCCTCGGACTTGTCCAGCTCGTCGATCAACAGCACTCGCGGCAATCTGCTGGGCAGGAAAGCGGTGCCCAGTGGCCCGAGCCGCACGAAATCACCGATGGGTGGTTCTTCGGCCTCGCCACCGCGCTGGGCCTGACTGGTCGCCGCGGCCTGCACCCTGCCGATCGCGTCGTAGCCGTACAACCCGGAACTCAGCTCCGTATGGCTGGTGATCCCCCACCGCAGCACTCTGCCGAGCCCCAGTTCCCTGGCGATCCGGTACGCCAGACTGGACTTTCCCGTTCCGGGATTTCCCGTGACCAGCAAAGGCCGCCGAAGATAGAGCGCGGCATTGACCATGTTCAGTTCGTCCGCGTCCGCGTCAGCCTCGGAAAGTGTGAACTCGGTTCCCAGACGACGTTCCGCTTCTCCGTCGTCCGGCGGCGGCACATCGTCGTTCTCCGGCGGCGGATCGCCACGATAGGAACGCCAGGGTGGCGGCGGATCCAGGAGTTCCGCGACGTCGATGTCGTGGATCGGCCTTCCACTGCCCCGATAAATCCACCAATCGGGTGCATCGACTTGAGGCGTCCGGCCGCTCACGGTCGCGTCCTGATCGTTCCCGCTCATCCGCGGCATCCCCTTACAGTCGAGTCGGGATCAACGGCTGGTCCAGGACGATTACCCGTTTCGGGTCGTCCCACATTACCACCAGATCGTGAGCCAGAAAATTCTTGAACGGTGCGGACATACCCGAAATCGCCAGTTTGCGGCGATCCGGAAGTTCGATGAATCCGTGCTCCGCGGCCAGTACCCAGTCGAGCAGCTCGCGCAGCTTCTCCGGCCCGGCGTCCGGATGCCACAGCACCACCGGCAGGCCACTGGACAGCGCACTCGTCAGCTCGTCCGGCTCGGAACCGGGCGCCACCCTGGACGACGGAGGTCCCGTCAAGACGAGCCCGACCCAGTGTTCGTTGCTCAGAATCGCGTCGATCGGGTGTCCCTCGAACTCCGCACCACCTGGATAGTGCAACCGGTCCGCGTCCGGATCCTTCATCATCGAGTCCCAGCGGACGTTCCATGCGCGATGCCAATGCTTCGTCCGCATCCTCTCCAAAGACCGTATTGCGAGCCGGTATCCGTAGCGCAGCGGCCGGGGATGGCCGGTCTCATGTTCCTTCGCCCACCGCTGCACGGGCAAATTGATCAACGTCCGCGGCAGCAGGAATTCCACCGACGCGGACATGCTCTGATCCGCCCAGAAGGCCTCAGTCTCCAGGATGACGTCATCGACCCTGAACTCGACCTCGTCCAAACCGATTTCACGCACTCCGCCGAATGCCGGCGGCCACACTTCCGGGTCATCCTGACGCCAAAATGCCAGCTTGCACCGCTCGGGATCGCCGGAAACCGGTTCCAGCATGATCACCAGATGCAGTGAGGGGCATTTCGGAATGGGCGGCCTGATCCGTTGCTGATTCCCGAGAGCGGGCTCGAGCCGCAGCGCCCTGGCCTGGCCTGCGATCCAGCCCGCGATCATGGTGCTCTGCTCGCCTTCCAGGTTCTCGGCGAGCAGCTGCAGGAACGTCACAGCGGGCGGTATCCCGTCCGGTCCGGCATTGAAATCGGCAAGCAGCTGAAAAGCCCCCCACGCGTCGGTGATGCCCTCGATCATGGGCAGCGGTACGGCGGGACCGAGCGCCCGGCTTACCATCACGGCCAGATGGGGCACCACCATCCGGGTCAGCTGGTGGCGCAATATCAGGAGATCCTTGTGGGGGATCAAATCCATGACTTCGCCGTCCATCAGATCCGCGATGACCAGGTCCTCGGCGGCCAGCACCGCGGGAACGGGCGGTTGCGGGGCAGGAGTGGCGACTTCGCCGTGCAACCGTAAATAAGCCATTCCAGTGAAAGTCTTCACCGAAGCCGGTAACGCACGGTACGACTCGGGCAACAGACCCGGGTCCTTCTCGATGACGTCGGTGAAAAAACGCTCCGAAGAGATGAACGCGATCATGCGCCCTGATTCCGCGAAGGCGTCCTTCACCGGCTGCGCGTCCAGAATGCGGAAAGCGGTGTCGACCGCTTCGCCGACCCATCCGTTCCCGTCGTTCAGCACCTCGCCGGAGTTGACACTCACTCTCAACAGCATTCGCGCCTGCGGGGTCCGCGTGTGGTTGTACCGGCGGAGCGCGACCACCATGCGATCCGGCAATCGGTCGGCGACCAGGCTTTTCATCGTTCCCGGCGGGAGCAGGACCAGGGCGCCGTCGCCGCGGTCCTCGCGCGCGCAGGAATCGAAATCGAGGCCGCTCTCGGCGAAAGCGGTCTTCAGTACCTCGTACATGCCTTGGCGCACGGCGAGCCGATCGAGCGAGTTGCGGTCCGGGGCGGTGAAGCCCACGACGTCCACCACGACGATCGTGCGGTCGAGAGCCTGCGTCGGATGCGCCACTGGCCCCCTCCCAAGGTCCACAGCGCCGACACCGGCGCCGAACGCCACATTATCGCGTCATTCGGCCCAGAGTTGAGTGTCAATTGACAAATGAGTCCGGACATTTCCGTGCCGGTGATTCGCCCACAAGACACGGAGCCCTCCCCGACCGCGCCGGGGAGGGCTCCGCTTTCACCGGCGATCAGACGCCGGCGACCTGCTGGATCCAGCTGCGGTACCGGGTGATGTTGGTGTAAGCGGTGTTGTTCGACCGGTCACTGGTCGAGGCGACACCGACCTGGCGGCCACCGGAGAACATCGGGCCGCCCGAGTCGCCGCCCGCGGTGATGCCGTCGACGCGGTTCGCGCAGACCGCGACACCGCCGTTGTAGTCACTGCAGTTGACCGAGTTGACCCGGACGGTGGCGACCTTCAGGTAGCGGGACTGGCAGTTGATCTCCGAACCGCACTGGCTGGTCGCGCCCCAGCCGTAGACCTGGACGTTCTGGCCGACCGCGACGCTGCTGGTGGTGCCGAGCGGCGAGTAGGTGGCGTTGACCGAACTGGTCAGCCTGACGATGGCGAGGTCAGCGCTCGCGTGGCGGGTGATCGTCGACCCGGTGGCCATGGTGCCACCGCTCTGCTGGTCGAGGCTGCCGATCCGGAAGGTGTAGCTGCCGCTGCTCGCGACACAGTGCTTGGCGGTGAGGATGTACTGCGGCGCGATGATCGTCGCGGTGCAGTTCTGCTGGCCGTTCACGAACAGCCGGGCCGCCCAGGGACCGCTCTGCGCGTTCTGGCCTCCGATGATCATCGGCTGCGCGCCCGAGGGCTCGGCGGCGGTCGCGGCGGGGGCGGTCGAGCCGAGCAGCGCCATGAAGGCGGTGCCGGCCAGCAGGACGAGGGAGCGCAGTCGCATGTTCCGACTCATTTCTGCGGCCGGGGGTACGGGCCGCGTCAGTGGGGACCAACGCGCTGATTCTGTGTCGCGCCAAGGGAATGCGGAAACCGACGAAAGTTCGCGTCGGCTACCTATTTATTTCCATGACGCGTGGGGGAGTTTTTTGAGTACTCGGCGAAGATCATTAGGTAGTCACTCGCCGAGCAGCCGCCAGACGGTGAGGGCGAGCCGTGCCCGGGTCAGCCCGGCGGGTCCGGTCAGGTCCACGCCCAGGCTCTTCCCGAGCTGGGTGAGCCGCCGGGCGACGCTGCTGTGGTGCAGGTGCAGGGAATCGGCGGCCTGGCGCACGGAACCCGTGGCGCAATAGGCCTCCAGCGTGCGCAGGTCCTCGGGCTCCTCGGCCAGGCCGGAGATCGCGACGACGTCGGCGTTGGCCCGCGCGTCCTCCTCCGGGACGCGCGCGAGCAGCGCCAGCGCGCCGAGGTCGTCGTAGTGGATCACCGGCTGACGTGCGGTCGTGAAACGCAGGGCGGTCTTGGCGTCCTGCCAGGACCGGTGCGGGCATTCCGCCGCTCCGACCCCCGCGCGCACGTCCTCCGGGAACCGGGTGGCGTCCACGGTGGTGGCCAGGATGACGCCGGCGCCCGTGAGCGGCGCGGCCTTGACCGGACGGCCAGGGCAGATCAGGCTCCCGATCTTCTCCAGCGGCACCTTCGAGCGGACGACGACCACCCGGATCGGCGCGTCGACGGGGAAGCCCAGCAGCCGCAAGGCCCGGCTCCTGGCCGCGTCGTCGCCGGCGGCGCTGATCACGAGTTCCACCAGCGCCGGATCGGCCATGGTGGTGCGAGCCGGGCCGTACCGTTCGACGACCGTCGCCGCGGCGATCGCGAGCCGGTCCAGCACCGCGTCGTCGAGGGCGCCGGGCGTTCCCTCGCGCTCCAGCCACACCGTGCCGATCTCTTCGTCGTCGAGGGTGATCACCGTCGTGGTGGACGCGGGCACGGACGACAGCGCGGCTTCGCGGCCGTCCGGGGCCATGCGGATGACGCGTCCGGCACTGTGGAGCCGGATGCCCGCGACGCATTCCGCCAGGGCCGCCGTGGCGCGGGCGAGCGCGGGGAGGTCGACCCGCCGTCGCATCAGGGTGTCGTAGAACATCACGACCCGGATCGCTCCCTCGACGTCGGGATCCAGATGCGACAGCCGCGCGGCCAGAGCCTCCATGGCCGCGAGCGTACCGGCGATCGTCGCGTGCGAAGGCGATCATGCGCGACGATCGGCGGGCGGCCGGAGGGCCTTGGACTGGAAGGATCGTCGTCATGGATCCCGAACTGGAAGCCTTCATCGCCCTCTTCCCGCCGGCCACACTCGACGACCCCGTGACCGAGCGCGCGAACCTGGCGAAATTGGCCGCGTCGGTGCCACGACCGGACACGTCGGAGATGACGGTCGAGGACCGGACGGTGCCCGGGGAGCCCGCTGTCCCGGTCCGGATCTACCGGCCTTACGAGGCGCACGGCGCCGTCGTCTGGCTGCACGGCGGCGGCTGGGTCATGGGCGACAGGGAGACCGAGCACCCGTGGGCCGCCCGGCTCGCCGAAGCCTCCGGCGCGGTGGTGATCTCGGTGGAGTACCGCCTGGCTCCCGAAAATCCGTTCCCGGCCGCGCTCGACGACGTCTACACCGTGCTGAACTGGGCGGCGGTCCAGGCGGGGGAACTCGGCGTCTCCCCGGACCGGATCGCGATCGGCGGGCACAGCGCGGGCGGCGGGCTCGCGGCGGCGACGGCGTTGCGGGCACGCGACGAGGACGGGCCGCGGATCTGCTTCCAGCTGCTCAATCAGCCGGGGCTCGACGACCGGCAGGAGACGTGGTCGGCGAGGCGGTTCACCGACACACCGTGGTTGAACCGCGAAAAGGCCACCGCCATGTGGCGGCACTACCTCGGCGATCGCCCCGCGCCCTCGCCATACGCCGCTCCTTCACGGGCCACCGATCTCTCCGGCCTGCCGCCCGCGTACGTGGCCGCCGCCGAACTCTGCCCCAACCGCGACGAGGACATCGAGTACGCGGTCCGGCTGCTGCGGGCGGGGGTCTCGGTCGAACTGCACCACTGGCCCGGGACCTTCCACGGCTCGCAGGCGATCCTGTCCGCCGAGGTGTCCCGCCGTCAGATCGGTGAATTGGGCGACGTCCTGCGCCGCGCGCTGGCCGCTTGACCGCGATGATGCAGCGTCACCAGGCGGCCTTAGCCGTCCCCCGGGCCCGGTCCCAGAGCGCGGACGTTCGTTGACGCCCGGTCGTGCCACTGCTCTACTCGGGCGCATGCTCTGTACGGCCTGAATCAGTGTCCGCCCACCTTCGAAACACCCGGGAATTCCGGGCGCTCCGCCCTGCCCGGAATTCCCGTTCGCCCTCGCACAGAACGGAATTCATCCATGACCACGACCGAGAACCGGGTCCGGTCCACCACCGAATGGCTGACCGTCGCGAAAGAGGTCGCCGCCGAACTCGCGGTGAGCGCGGCCGAACGCGACCGGAAGAACGCAACACCTACAGCGGAAGTCCGGCTGCTCAAGGAAACCGGCCTGGTGACGCTGCTCGGCCCGGTGGAGCACGGCGGTGGCGGCCAGACCTGGGAGACCGCCTATCGCGTGACCCGCGAGGTCGCGCGCGGCGACGGGTCGATCGGCCAGATCCTCGGCTACCACTATCTCTGGGCCTGGGCCGCGCGACTGGTGGCGACCGACGAGCAGATCACCGCGGTCGAAGAACTGTACACGCGCAACGACTTCGTGTTCGGTGGCGCGGTCAATCCCCGCGATTCCGATCTGACGATCGCCGAGGACGGCGACGAACTCGTCTACAATGGACACAAGTCGTTCTCCACCGGCAGCAGGATCTCCGACCTGACCGTGCTCGAAGGTGTCCTCGAAGGCACCGAGGACCACATCTTCGCCATCGTTCCGTCCGAACAGGACGGTATCGTCTTCCACGACGACTGGGACAACATCGGCCAGCGACTCACCGAATCGGGCAGCGTGACCATCACCGACGTCCGCGTGCCGTGGGCGAGCGCGGCGGGGTACGTGGACAAGAAGTTCCAGCCCTTGACCTACAACACGCTCAACGTCCCGACGATCCAGCTGGTGTTCGCCAACTTCTATCTCGGCATCGCGCAGGGCGCGCTGGAAACCGCGCTGGCGTACACGCGGGAGCACACGCGTGCCTGGCCGTACGGCGGCGACAACAAGACGACTTCCGGCGAGGAGTGGTACATCCTCGAAGGCTACGGCGATCTCCAGTCGAAGCTGTGGGCCGCCGAAGCGCTGGTGGACAAGGCGGGGACGGCGATCTCGGCCGTACTGCACGCGCCGCGCGAAGAGCTGACGCCCGAGGCACGCGGCGAGATCGCGGTCCTCGTCGCCGCGGCCAAGCAGCGCGTGATCGACACCGGACTCGAAATCGGCACCAAGATCTTCGAGCTGACCGGTGCCCGCGCGAGCGCCACGAAGTACGGCCTGGACCGCTTCTGGCGGAACCTGCGGACGCATTCGCTCCACGACCCGGTGGCCTACAAACGCCGGGAAGTCGGCGCCTACGCGCTGCTGAACGAACTCCCGGAACCCACCTGGTACACCTGAGCCCGGTCGGCCCCGCCGCGCCGCCGGAGCTGGCCCGGTGCTTTCGCGTGACCGGGTGGACGGCACCTGTGATCAGACGGACGACACGGGTGACTGGACGGACGACACGCTGCGACAACGAGTCCCGCCGTGTGTCGTCCGTCCGGTCACGCGAAACCGTAGGTGCTTAAGACACGATTGGCTCTGACGGACCGGTGTCTGCGTACCGGCTGGGGGCTGAGCGGGGAGGATTCCGGACGTTGAACGTCCGGAATCCTTCACCGTGGAACCCGACGCCAGCCGGGATCGCGAGCCCCGTGCAGACCAGCGGCAGACAGGCAAATACCGGTCCGCCCCGGACCCCTCACGAGCCGCCGGTCACTCCTCGAAGCCTTCGTCTCCCCCGTCGAAGACGTCCTCCATGACCTCGCCGAGGATCATGCCGCCGACCACACCGGCCGCGGCGCCGGCGACCACGCCGCCCATCCCCGGGCCACGCCTGCCGTGCCCGCCATGGTGGCCGTGGTGGTCGTAGTCGTGGCCGTAGTGCTCCTGGTGCCCTTGGTGCCCGCCGAACATGGCGTGCCCGCCGCCGGATTCGGCGACGTTGGCCAGCCAGCCGTCGATGGCCGCCGCCCAGTCGGTGCGCAGCGCTTCCTCGTGCGAAACGTGGAAGCGGCCGAAGGAATCACCGCCGGACCGGAACATGCCGCCGCGTTTGTCGGCTTCCAGCACCACCACCAGCTCGTCCGGGCTCGCGACGAAGGTCAGCTCCACCTGGTTGACCCGGCCGGCGTAGCGCGACGGCGGGAAGAACTCGATCTCCTGGAAGAACCCGAGCTCCTGCCGCACACCGTGCAGCTGCCCGGCCTCGACGTCGGCGCTGCGGAACGAGAAGCCCAGCTCGCCGAACGCCTCCAGCACCCGGTCCTGCGATGCGAGCGGTCCGACCAGCACCGGGTCGAGGTCGCCCTTGTCCGGCGCGCCGGCGATGACGAGTTCGGTCCGCACGCCGATGACCATGCCCGGCAGCTCACGTCCGCCGACCGCGCTGATCGGCGTCTCCCACGGCAGCGCGATCTGGAACGGCACGGTGGTCGGCTGCCCCGCCGTCACCTTCACTTTGCGGCCCGCGCTGATCCGCAGGAACTCCGCCGTCCCGGCGCGTTCGTGGTCGCCGTGCTCGACCTCGACCCGGGTCACCAGCGAAAGCAGGATCTCCTCGATCTGGGCGTCACTCGAACCGCCCTGGATGCGGACCTGTCCGGTGATCACCTCGCCGGGCACCGCGTGCGGCGAGTCGAGCACGGTGTCGACGGACGGGCCGCCGACCCCGAAGGCGCTGAGCATCCGTTTGAACATCAGGGATTTCCTCCGCTGGGTACTGGAACTGGGGTGCCGCGAAAGCGGACACTTCGACTACTACCGAGATCAGCCGCGACACGCCAGGCAAACCGGATCAAAAACCCCTAAACGGGCGCGGCGTCACTACTTTCCCAGATCGGCCTGGCGCACGTCGTGCAGGTGGATGACGGCGTCGTAGGAACGTCCGAGGGAGATGGCCACGGGGTCGACGGGGAACAGCGTGCCGATGGCGCGAGTCGGCCGGGCGGCGTCCAGCCAGGCGCGGGCGGTGGGCGGCGCGGTGCGGAGGTCGAGGTAGAAGTCGTCGAACCGGACCTTGTCGAGGGTGTACTCGTTCGACCCCTGCGGCGCGGCCGGGACGGAGAACCGCTTCCAATCGCCGCCGATCGCGGTGTCCTTGGACAGGAAGGACCCCCGGTCGAAGCTGAAGCCGATCGGCAGGTAGTCGCGGCCCAGCGCCTCGCGCAGGAAGGCGCCCTGCGTCTTCGGGTACATCGCCGGGTTGTCCGGGACGTAGGCGACGTGGGTGTTGTGCGCGGAGAGCAGGACCTTCTGCCCGGTCCGCCGCTGCCACCAGGCGACGTTCTGCGCCATCGCCTGGTCCCGCAGGATCTGGAAGCCGGGCAGCGACTTCGGGTCCGAGAGGTCGACGCTGAGGAAGCGGGTGGTCTGCGCGACGAACCGGGCGTGCTGAGCGGTCCAGTCGAGCTCTCCCCCGCCGGTGAACCCCTTGATCAGCTCGAAGGCCTGCTCCGCCTGGGTGGCGAGCCGCTTCCGTTCGTCGAGCGGTTTGCGGAGGTAGGCGAGATGGTCGTCGATCGGGCGAATACCGGTGTAGAGCTGGTTCAGCCTGGGCAGCGCCGCCGGATGGTGCTGCCGCACGTAGTCGGTGATCCTGGCGAAGAACGCGTCGTTGATCGAAGGCCCGCCGAGATCGTCACCGACGAAGTGCACGGTGCGGGTGGGGTGGGCGCGGTTGTAGTCGCGCATCCACTGGATCAGGCTGACGAACTCCTCGCGGTCCCACGGGGAACCGGCCAGCGTCCGCTTCAGGATCTCGCGGGCGTCACCCCGGCCGGTCTGGACGTAGTCGTCGATCTCCATGCCCGCCGACCAGCTCGCCTCCAGCGCGAACGCCCGGAACCCCTTCTCCTCGACGAGATAGCGGAACACCCGCTCCTTCATCGCGAAGAACTCGTGCGAGCCGTGCGTGGCCTCGCCGAGACCGACCACCTTCGCGCCGCCGATCATCGCGCCCAAGGCCCGCAGGTCGGCGTTGTTCCGGCCGGGTTCGGTCGACCGCAGCGGATGCGCCGCGAGGTCCAGCGACCACACCGGGTCCCGCCAGGACTTCGCCGTCTCTGTCGTCTCCGCCGCGTTCGCCACGGGCGCGAGCATCGCGCCCGTGGCCACCACCGCGGCGACAGCCAGACCCCGTCGCCCCCAGTGCTTCCGGTTCTTCGTCATACCAGGTCACCCCTTCGTTCCGATGTCGGAATCGATCATCGTCCGAGGGGAGGCGTCGGCGCGCTGTAGCGAAGCTCCTACTTGGGGTGGGGAAAACCCCACCCCAGGACGAGAAGGCGGGTGGACCCCCGCCGCCGGAGTGTGGGTCCCGGCGGCGGGAATCCACCCGCGTTTATCTCCCTCCGCAGCGGCTGCTCGTCACTCCGCGCGCCACAACGCGGGCGTGTTCGGCGGCTCCCAGCCGGGCTGGGCCGTGTGCGCCTGCAAGCACACGTAACCGCGGCCGCTGTAGGTGACCCGGGTACCCGCGGAATAGCCGGTTCCCGCCGCCCAGGTCGTCCCGCCAGGCGGGTTGGAGGTCGAAGTGGGCGGGTTGGAGGTCGTCGGGTTCGAGGTGGTCGGCCGCGACGTCGACGTCGGCGTCTGCCGCACGTTGAGCACGAAGTCGAACGCGGCCTCCTTGCCCGCGCCCGCGTCCCGCACGTCCATCAGCAGCCGCGGGTCGAAGATCGTGTCGGTGTTGTTGCGCGGCTCGTTGGGGAAGTAGAGCTGCGTGGTCAGGATCGGCCTGCCGGGCGCCTGGACCTTGACGTGGATGTGTCGCGTGCGGCCGGGGTACAGGCCGGGCACGATCGTGCTCAGCGAGAACCTGCCCTGGTCGTCGGTGTACTGGTGACCGCGGAAGGTGTACCCCGAGTTGTCGTAGTTGCCGTTGACGTCGGCCTGCCAGAAGTCCAGCAGCGCCCGCGCGATCGGCTGGCACGCGAGGCCGAACACGAAGCCGGAGACGGTGAGCCTCGTGCCCTGCGTACCCGGGGTGACGAGCGACGTCCGCTCCGGGGAGTTCGGCTTGAAATAAGGACCTTCGGTCTGCGCGATGGTCGGGGCGTCTCCATCGTGGCATTCCGGGGTCAGCTCGGGCGTCTGCCCGCTCGCGACGGTGGTGCGTGCGAGAGCGGGGCCCCCGACCAGCGCGACCGGGGCGACCACACCCGCGGCGAGCGCGGCCTTCAGCACAGTCTTTCGGCTGAGCGTGTTCTCTTCGTCCATACCTGCTCCTCGTGGGGGCTTCGGGAATCACCCTCGACGGTATGGAGAAGATCAGCTGTGGACGATGGACTGACTTGGTCAGTCGTGGTGAATCTCCGGGGGTGCGTCTCCGGTCCTGCGATAATCACCGGGGCTCAACCCCGTTTCCCGTCGGAAGAACCGGCAGAAATAGGCCGGATCCGCGAAACCGACCCGGCTGGCGACCTGCCGGACGGTGAGATCCGTGCCGAGCAGGAACCTTTTCGCTTCCCTGGTCCTGGCTTCGCGCATCAACTGTGCCGCCGTCCGGCCGGTCGCCGTTTTCACCGCGTCGGTCAGATATCCCGGCGTGACACCGATCCGTTCCGCGAGCGCGCCGACCGACCAGAGCCCGAGATCGGGTCTGCCGAGCAACCGCGCGAATTCCGTTCCCACCGCCTGCGCCCTGGCCGGCGGACGCGGATCCGCGAGTCCGGGCAGCCGTCCCGCCCGGACGATCAGCACGTGCATCAAGGCCCGCAGCACCGAATCGGTACCCTGTCCGCCACAACGGAATTCCTCGTCCAGTTCGGCGACCAGCCGCGCCGTCTCCTCGGCCGCGCGTTCGTCGAGCCGCCACGGCTTCTGGCTCAGCCGTCGCAGGGTTTCGCGATCCGCCGGATGTTCGAGCAGGAAGTCGTCGGTGAACAGCACGACGAATCCGGTGAGATCGCGGGCATCCCAATGATGCACCTGCCCCGGCGTTATGACCGCGAGTTGCGGCGGCCCCAATTCCCAGCGCGTGAAATCGATGACGTGGTCACCGCTGCCGCCGGTGACATGGACTATTTCGTAGAAAGTGTGCCGGTGCGGGAATGCCGCCCGCGACATCGGCCCGATCGTGTCGAAGGTGCCGACCGTGAACGGCAAAGCGTCCGGGGCACGCACCTCGAGTCTGTGCAAGGGTAATTCCCCCGCCTTCGGTTTCAGGCAAGGAGTCCTGGGCAACACCGTCGTTCCGCGCATGGACAGGTCCCTTTCACCACACTGGGGAAGGAAAAGTCTAGACCAATGTTCGTACCGTGACTGCCAACGGAAGTCGCATCTCGCCCGCCGGGTACAGTCGTGATCATCGACGCACGTCCGAAGGGTCACCGAGCGATGTCTCCAGTCACGTCGCGCGGTCGGGCCTGGTGGCCGGTCTGCGCGTTCGCCGCCCTGGTGCTCGCGTGCGTCGTGGCCTGGGCGACGACGGGCGATTCCCACAGCGACCTCGAGATCTACCGGTTCGGCGTCGACACCCTGTGGAACGGCGGCGACCTCTACGGCGCCTTGCCCCTTTCCGACGCCGGTATCCCGCTGCTGTTCATCTACCCGCCGTTCGCCGCTCTCATGCTCACCCCGCTGGCGCTGGTGCCGTGGACGGCCTCCGTGTTCCTGCTGTTCGCGCTGAGCCTGGCCGCGCTGGGGGTCACCTTCTACGCGGTCACCCGCACGCTGTGGCCGTCCGGGGACCGGCGGAAGGCGCTGCTCGTCGCGTCGCTGGCGATCACCCCGGCGCTCTTCCTCGAACCGGTCCGCCAGACGCTCGGCTTCGGTCAGATCAACCTGCTGCTGATGGGCCTCGTCGCGGCCGACTGCCTGCTCGCCCGCGGCCGCTACCGGGGTATCGGCGTCGGGCTCGCCGCGGCCGTTAAGCTGACGCCGATGGCGTTCCTGCTGTTCTTCCTCGTACGCAAGGACTTCCGCGGCGCACTGACCTCGGTGGGCACGTTCGTGGCCGCCTCGGCCGTCGCGTTCGCGGTCGCCCCGGAGGCCTCCGCGCGCTACTGGTTCGGCGGGCTCGCCGGCGCGTCCGGGATCAGCGGCACCTCGTTCCACACCAATCAGACCCTGCAGGCGGTGCTCGCGCGGTTCGGCGTCGAGTCCGCCAAGCCGTGGTGGCTCGCCCTCACCGCGGTCCTGCTGGCGCTGGTGGCGCTGACCATGTACCGCTCGGCGGCGGTGCCCGCGCTGCTGCTGAACGCGACGTTCGCCCTGCTCATCTCGCCGACGTCGTGGTCGCACCACTGGGTGTGGATCGCCCCGGCGCTGTTCACCACCGCGGCCTTCGCGGTGCTCCACCGCCGGGATCGCCGCCGCGCCTCGGCCTGGCTGGCCGTCACCGGGGTGATCGCCACGGTCTTCGTCGCGGCGCCGTTCCGGTACTTCCCGGCGTTCGACCGGCCCAGCCAGACCTGGACGACCGCCCAGCAGTGGCTGGGAAACTGCTACGTCCTCGCGGGCCTGGTCTTCCTGGCCGCCTCGGGCGTACTGGCGCTGCGGAAGGGACCTCGATGCTCGACCTGACCGGCACCACCACCCTCGTCACCGGGGCCAGCGGCGGCATCGGCCGGGGCATCGCCCTGCGTTTCGCCGAGGCGGGCAGCGCCGTCGCCGTGCACTACCACCGTGACGAGACCTCGGCGCTCGCCGTCGTCGAACGCGTCGAGGCGGCCGGGGGCACCGCCGCCGCGTTCACCGCCGACCTGACGGACGACGACGAATGCCGACGGCTCGTGGCCGCCGCCGCGGCCTGGACAGGACGACTGGACGCCCTGGTCAACAGCGCCGGCGTGCAGCCGATCGAGCCGCTGCCGGGGATGTCCGCGGAAAGCTGGCGCGCGGTCCTCGACGCGACCCTCACCAGCGCGTTCTCGTGCACGCAGGCCGCGGCCGAGGTGATGGACGGCGGCAGCGTCGTCCACATCGCCTCGATCGAGGCAACCCAGCCCGCGCCGGGACACGCGCACTACAGCAGCGCGAAGGCCGCCTTGGTCATGCACGCCCGCGCCGCCGCGCTCGAATACGGCCCGCGAGGGCTCCGCGTCAACGCCGTCTCCCCCGGCCTCGTCGACCGTCCCGGCCTCGGCGACGCCTGGCCCGACGGCGTCCACCGCTGGGAGCAGGCCGCGCCCCTGGGCAGGCTCGGCACCCCCGGCGATGTCGCGAACGCCTGCCTGTTCCTCGCCTCGCCGCTCGCGTCGTGGATCACGGGACACAACCTGATCGTGGACGGCGGGGTTTCCGCGCATCCCACCTGGTGATCATGGAGCTGTGACCTCCGCCACATACGGCGAGCCGGTCCGCTTTCACTGCGAGACAGCCCGGTACACCATCGGGTAAGGATTCCCGCGAACTTCATCATTCCGATTGCCTTCACCGTGACGGATTGTCGATCACCGTGGCGGTAAACGTTTGCCGCACCCGCTCGTGCGGATCCCTTGCCACCGCACGCATCCGCTGACGCTCGGTCGCCTCGCTGCTACAGTCCGTTCCGTCCGGCGCAGTTCGATTTCCGCCGAATTTCCGGACCGTCCCCACGCTTATCGCGCCGACTTCCGGCATTTTCCTCAGAAAAGGCATCACTTGACGGATCTCACCAACCCGTGGAACGTGACCGCGTTCCACGGGGCCGACACCTGCCTGCTCGACTCCGTGCGCGAACTCCGCGCACGGATCCTGTTCGACCACGGCCGCCGTCCGGCCTTCCGCCGGGCGGACGGCTCGCACGTCGACGACCAGGACCTCGACTTCGGGGCCTGGCATTTCCTCGCACGGCAGCAGCCGGACGGCCCGCCGCTCGGCTACATCCGGCTCTCCACCCCGGCCACCGGCGACAACTTCCAGTCGCGGTCCTATCTCGGCGCCGAACCGTATGAGAACTTGCTTGCCGCACAAGGGTTCGAACCCGGACGGGTCTTCGAGCACAGCAGGCTCGTCGTCGAGCACCGGTCCCGGAAACTCGGGCTCGGGCAGTACCTCAACGCGCTCGCGATCGGTGCCGCGCACCATCTCGGCGCCCACGCCATGATCGGCACTTCGGGCACGAAGGACGGGCAGGACCGGTTCCACGAGCAGTTCGGGTTCCGTACCATGCCGGGCACCCGGCGCTATGTCGAGCAGTACACCGAAGACGTCGTGATCATGTTCCACCGCGTCGCCGACGGCGCCGGACGGCACCACGATCTCGTCACCCGGCTGCGGGACGAGTTCCCCGGGATCGCCGCCGCCACACCGGCTCCGGTCACCCGCGGGACGTCGCCGAGCAGGCCCGCACCCGCCGCGCTCGGCACCGTCCCCGGACCCGACCGCGGACTGTGGCGGCCGACCCTGCTCGCGGCCCGCGACGCGATGGACTTCCAAGCCCTGACGGCCTTGCTGGCCTACGGTGACGTCCGCGAGGTCCACGACACCATCGAGGATCAGCTGACCGAACTGGTCCGCAGCCGTGACCCGTCGTGCCGGGACGACGCCGAAATCGAAGCCAGGAAACGGGAACAGCTCGCCGGGCTGGCGCTTTGGGAATACGGCACCTGGGTCTGGTACCCGTGGTCGCGGCGGCTCGTGCACGTCCTGCCGCGCGACGAGTTCCGGCTCGTGCGCACGGATCGCAACCGCGGCAAGATCGACCGGCCGGAGCAGCGGCGTCTGCTCGGCAAGCGGATCGGGATCATCGGTCTTTCGGTCGGCAACAGCGCGGCTCTCACCTTGGCGCTCGAAGGCGTCGGCGGCGCCTACAAACTGGCGGACTTCGACGACTTCGGCCTTTCGAACCTCAACCGGCTGCGCGCGGGCGTGCACGAACTCGGTGTCAACAAAGCGGTCCTGTCCGCGCGACAGATGTTCGAGATCGACCCGTACCTCGACATCGAGATCCATCGCGACGGCCTGACCGAGGACAACATCGAGGCGTTCTTCACCGGCGGGCAGGGCGCGATCGACCTCCTGATCGAGGAATGCGACACCCCGTGGGTCAAGATCGCGGCCCGCGAGTACGCGCGCGATCTGCGGGTCCCGGTCGTCATGGACTGCAACGACCGCGGCATGCTCGACGTCGAACGTTTCGACCTCGAACCGGACCGCCCGCTGCTGCACGGCCTGCTCGGCGACATCAAGTCCGTGGACGTCGCCGACCTGGACCACCAGCGGAAGGTCGACCTGATCCTGGCCATGGTCGACGCCGACCGGATCAGCCCGGAACTGGCCGCCTCCTTCGGCGAACTGGGCCGCACCCTGAGCAGCTGGCCGCAACTGGCCTCCGGGGTCGCGCTGGGTGGCGCGCTGTGCGGCGAGGCCGCGCGGCGCGTCCTGCTCGGCCTGCCGTGCGCGTCCGGCCGGTTCTACACCGACCTCGACCGGCAGCTCGGCCCGGAACGGAGCACGGTCACGTGACCCCGCTGCCCGTCCGGATCGCCGGCACCGGCGTCCACCTGCCCCCGGACGTCGTCACCAACCGGCGGCTCGCCGAAACGCTCGACACCTCCGACGAGTGGATCGTCGACCGCACCGGGATCCGGGAACGTCGTTGGCTCGCCCCGGATCTCGCCACTTCGGACATGTGCGTGTCGGCCGCCCGGCCCGCCCTCGCGGCGGCGGATCGCACCGCGCGGGACCTCGACGCGATCATCGTCGCGACCTACACCTCCGACCAGCCTCTGCCGTCGACCGCGCTGATCGTCAAGGAGGCTCTCGGCGCCTTCCGGGCGCTCACCTTCGACATCACGCAGGCCGCCTGCGCGAACGGCGTCCAGGCGCTGTTCCTCGGTTCCCTGCTGATGCAGACCGGTGCGGCGGAACGGGTTCTGGTGATCGCGGGTGACAGCGCGTCCCGCGTGACCGACCCGGAGGACCGCACCACCCGGGTCTTCTTCGGCGACGCCGCGGGCGCAGTCGTGCTGACCCGGGCGACGACGCCGGGCACCGGCCTGCTCGGCTGGGACTTCGGCGCCGAACTGTCCTACGACGTCGAGATCCCGGCCGGCGGCTCGCGGCAGCCCGCCGGTCCGACGACGTTCGCGGATCGGCGGCACTATCTGAAGATGAACGGCCGGACGGTCTGGGACACCGCCACCCGGTGCCTGCCGGACAGCGTCCTGAACGCCACCACCCAGTCCGGGTTGACGGTGGACGAGGTGAGTCATTTCTTTCTCCACCAAGCCAATCTGAACATCGTGCGGGCGGCGATGGACAAACTCGGCGTGTCACGCGACCGCGCGCCGATCACCGTCGACAGACTCGGGAACACCGGTTCCGCCGGGGTTTTCACCGTTCTGCACGAGGGTTTCTCCTCGGGGGCGGTGCGGCCCGGTGACGCGTTCGTCGTTTCGGCGATCGGGGCGGGGTTCCAGTGGGGCACTTTGTGCTTCAGGGCCTAGGTGCCCGGTCGGTCGTGAGTGGCGACCCTTTTTCTTGAGAGGAACGGTGTCGTGCTCTACCGCGCGGGCGCCTGTCGGCCTTGAGTGTCGGGGGGGTCCCCAACTGTGCGGTGGTGGGGGGTGTCGCATGGGTGGG
>NZ_JBFBGL010000061.1:0-22019 GCF_040684635.1 Amycolatopsis sp. NPDC089917
TGTGTTTCCGTATCTGTTGTCAAAAAACTATTTTCGTATATTATACTGTACAACAAAGTGGCTTTCGCGACACCGAGTTCGGCGCGCGGGCGAGCGACAGGACACCCCGCGCCGCACCTGAGCTAGTCGTCGTCCGCGGTCTCGATCGACCGCACCCCGTCGGCCGCGGCGAGCACGGTGGGCGCGTGATCGTGATCAGGCCCGGTGAGGTCGAGCGTCACCGTCACCTCGCCGTCCCGGTCGTCGGTGATCCGCAGGGACGTGATCGACCACCGGCGCTTCGTGCACAGCTCCAGCAGGTCGCGCAGCACGCCCTTGCCGTCCACGTAGCTCACCCGAAGCCTGGTCGTGCCCGTGCCGCCCGGCAGATGCTTCGTCAGCCAGGTGAAACCGAGGACCACCACGAAGTGCATGACCGTCACCACGATCGCCAGCAGGAACAATCCGGCGCCCGCCGCCATGCCGATGGCCGCGGTCTCCCAGACCGCGGCGGCCGTGGTGAGCCCGCGGATCGCGCCCTGCCTGGTGATGATCAGCCCGGCGCCGAGGAACCCGACCCCGGAGACGATCTGCGCCGCGATCCGGGACGGGTCGAGGACCACCTGCCCGGCCGTGAGGATGTCGCCGAAACCGTACTTGCTGACCAAAAGGATCAGAGCGGACGCGGTGCCCACGATGGTCTGTGTCCGCAGTCCGGCGCTTTTGCCCCTTATCTGCCGTTCCAGGCCGATCGCCGCCGACAGCGCGAACGCCATCGTCAGCTCGCCGACCTGGAGCCAGCCCTGTCCGTCGGAAACCATCACTCCACGTTCTCATCCGATCCGGTGACGGGGTAGGGCCCGCCCTACCCCGGAGACGCACGCTCGCCCCAGGGTGCTTTCGACCTGGGATTCCTAGGGTTTTCCCCATGAACAGTGGGTGGAACGGTGACGCGGTGCGGCTCGACGGCGTCCGCAAGGAATACGGCAAGGGCGTCGTCGCTCTGGACGGGGTGACGCTGGCGTTTCCGCGCGGCGGCTTCACCGCGGTGATGGGCCCTTCGGGCTCGGGCAAGAGCACCTTCCTGCACTGCGCGGCCGGGCTGGACCGGCCGACGTCCGGTTCCGTCGTGCTCGACGGGCAGGAGCTGGCCGGGACGAGCGAGACGAAGCTGACCAAGCTGCGCCGCGACCGGGTCGGCTTCATCTTCCAGGCCTTCAACCTGCTCCCGGCACTGACCGTCGAACAGAACGTCACGCTCCCGCAGCAGCTCGCCGGCGCCAAGCCGGACCGCCGGGTCGTCGAGGAGATGCTGACCCGCGTCGGGCTGGCCGGCCGCCGCAAGCACCTGCCCGGCGAGCTCTCCGGCGGGCAGGCGCAGCGCGTTGCGATCGCGCGGGCGCTGGTCACCCGGCCCGCCGTGGTCTTCGCCGACGAGCCGACCGGCGCGCTCGACACCCGCACCGCCGCCGAGGTCCTCGCGTTGCTGCGCGATTCCGTCCGCGGCACCGGCCAGACGGTGATCATGGTGACCCACGACCCGATGGCCGCCTCCTACGCCGACCGCGTCATCTTCCTCGCCGACGGCCGGATCGCGGACGAACTCCACGCGCCGACCGCGGACGTCGTCGCCGAGCGCATGACCCACCTGGGTGCCTGGGGCAGCACCGCGCGGGTGGGTGCGTGATGCTGCGACTCGCCTTCCGGACCCTGCGCCTGCGCAAGGGCGGATTCATCGGCACCTTCATCGCCGTCTTCTTCGGCGCGCTGATCGTCGCCTCCTGCGGTGGCCTGATGGAGACCGGGATCCGCGGCAACGCGGAACCGCAGCGCCTCGCCGCCGCCCCGATCGTCGTCACCGGCGGCCAGACCTTCGCGATGCCCAAGGAAGACCCGGCCTCCCTCGACGGCGACGACAAACGCAAGTTCGAGGACGCCGTGCTTCCCGAGCGTGTCCGGCTCGACGACGGGCTCGTCTCCCGCCTGCGGTCCGTCCCCGGTGTCTCGGACGTCGTCGGCGAAGTGAGCTTCCCGCTCGTGGCAGGCGGTCAGCCCGCCTTGGGGCACGCCTGGGATTCCGCCGCGCTGACCCCGTACGCGCTGGTCGCGGGCACCCCGCCCGCCGCGGGCGAGGTCGTCGTCGAGTCCAAGCCGGGCCTGAAGCCCGGTGACCGCGTCGACGTCGCCGCGCGCGGCGAGATCGAGTCGTTCCGGGTCGCCGGCGTGGCCGGTGCGCCGCGTTCGATCACGCAGGGCGCCGTCTTCTTCTCCGCCACCGACGCCGCCCGGCTCTCCGGGCACCCCGGCAAGGCCGACGCCATCGGCGTCTTCACCAAGCCCGGCGCCGACGTCGAAGCGGTGCGGGCGAAGCTCGCCGAGGTCGCGACCGGGGCGAACGTCCTGACCGGTATCGACCGCGGTGTCGCGGAGTTCCCCGAGGCCGAGACGAGCGGGACCAACCTGATCGTCATCGCCGGCGTGGCGGGCGGGCTTTCGGTGATGGTCGCGATGTTCGTCGTCGCGAGCACGCTGAGCCTGTCCACCCAGCAGCGCTCCCGTGAACTCGCCCTGATGCGGGCGATCGGCACGACCCCGCGCCAGCTCCGCCGCATGGTGCTCGGCGAGGCGCTCGCCGTCGGCCTGCTCGCGACGGCGCTCGCCGCCGTGCTGGGCCCGTTCCTCGGCGAATGGCTCTTCGGGCAGCTCGTCGAAAACGGCGTCGCCCCGGCGGTTCTGCGGTTCTACCAGGGCTGGCTGCCCGCTGTGGTCGGCGCGGGTGCCGCGATGCTCGCGGTGTTCATCGCCGCCTTCGTGGCGGGCCGCCGGGCCGGGAAGATCCGGCCGACCGAGGCGCTCGCCGAGGCCGCGGTCACCCGCCGCTGGCTGACCCCGGCGCGGGTCGTTTTCGCCGCCCTCTGCTTCGGCGGCGGAACCGCGCTGGCCATCGTGACCGTCGCGGTGATGACCGGTCCGGTCGCGGCCAGCACCGCCGGACCCGCCGTGATCCTCTGGGCGATCGGCGTCGCGATGATCACCCCCGGTGTCGCCAAGGTGATGGCCTCGATCCTCCAGTGGCCGATGCGCCTGCTGGGCGGCATCGACGCGCGCCTCGCGGTGCTCAACACCCGTGCCGGGATCGTCCGGGCGGCGGGCGCGGTCACCCCGATCATGCTCGCCGTCGGGATCGCGACCGCCAACATCTACCTGCAGACCACCCAGCAGGAGCTGGCGAACCAGGCCTTCACCGAGGACATCCGCGCCGACGCGGTGATCGGTTCCGCGGCAGGCGGGCTGTCCCCGGAACTCGTCGGGCGGATCCAGGCCGTTCCCGGGGTCGCCGGAGCCTCCGAGTACGTCACCAGCAACGTGTTCCTCGAAGCGCCGTACGACTCCTCCGACGAAGGATGCCCGGCGATCGGCCTCACCGCGTCCGGCGCGGCCGCGACGATCGACACGAAGGTGACCCAGGGCGACCTGACGGCGCTGACCGGCAGGACTATCGCGCTCCCCGACGTCTACGCGAAGGACTTCGACCGCGGCGTCGGCGACACGGTGAGCCTGCGGCTCGGTGACGGCACCCCCGTCGACGTCAAGGTCGTCGCGGTGACCAGCCAGCGTCGCGGCTTCGAGAGCCTGCTGCTCCCGGCCGGCCTGCTGGCCCCGCACACCACCGCGGGACTCGCCCCGCAGATGCTGGTTCGCGCCGCGCGGGACGTCGATCCGGCGGCGCTCACCGAACGGCTCCGCGAGGCGACGGCCGGGCTGCCGGTGTCCGTCGGCGACCGGAACGCGCTCATCGCGGCGCACGACAAGGACCAGGCCGTCGGCGCGTGGGTCAACTACCTGCTGGTCGGGATGATCATCGCCTACACGGTGATTTCGGTCGCCAACACGCTCGTGATGGCGACCGTGCGGCGGCGCCGCGAGTTCGGCCTCCAGCGGCTCACCGGCTCGACCCGGGCTCAGGTGCTGCGGATGGCCGGTTTCGAAGGCGGGCTCGTCGCGCTGATCGGGATCGTGCTCGGCACCGTCGTCGCCGCGGGCTCGATCGTCCCGTTCTGCCTGGTGGCGGCCGGTTCCCTGCTGCCGATGGGCTCCCCGCTGATCTACCTGTCGATCATCGGGATCGCCGCCGCGCTCGCGCTGGTGGCGACCCTGGTCCCGGCCTGGACGGCGACCCGGGGGCAGGCCGTCGACGCGGCGACGTCCGGCGGTGACTAGAGCTACCGTCGGAGGACGCGGCGGGCCGTGTGTAAGACTCTCGGCCGTGGCGTACCCCGGGTTGGATCAAGCGGCGAAACTCGAACTGGCGAGACTGGTCGGCGAGCTCGCCGTCGTGCACGGCAAGGTGACGTTGTCTTCCGGCAAGGAAGCCGACTACTACATCGACCTCCGGCGGGCGACGCTGCATCACGCGGCCGCGCCGCTCATCGGGAAGCTGCTCCGCCAGCTCACCCACGACTGGGACTACGTCGCCGCGGGCGGCCTGACCCTCGGCGCGGACCCGGTGGCTCTCGCGATGCTGCACTCCGCGGCGACCGACGGCGTCGTGCTCGACGCGTTCGTCGTCCGCAAGGGCGCCAAGGCGCATGGCATGCAGCGCCGGATCGAAGGGGTCGAGGTGCTCGGGCAGCGGGTGCTGGCCGTCGAGGACACCTCGACCACCGGCGGCAGCGTGCTCACCGCCGTCGAGGCGCTGCGCGAGGCCGGAGCGAACGTGGTCGGTGTCGCGACCGTCGTCGACAGGGACACCGGAGCGCGCGAGGCCATCGAGAAGGAAGGCCTCGAATACCGTTACATTCTGAACAAGGACGACCTCGGTCTGTCCTGATTACCAAAGCCCGAAGGGGGCATCCTCCGTGTGCGAACGGAGGATGCCCCCTTTTTCGTGAGCGTTTCTCAATAAGGGAGGGGTAACGTCGCAGGTAGGGGTGTGAAAGGGGGCTTGAGGTGGCGGGTTTCCTGGCGAACGTGACAGTGGCGGTGCACATTTTCGCGCTGCTGTTCATCGGCTTCGGTGGTTTTCTCGCGTGGCGGTGGCCGAAGGTGATCTTCGTGCATGTGTTCTTCGCCGCATGGGGTGTGCTCGTCAACGTCTTCCCCTGGCCGTGCCCGCTGACGGCCGCCGAGAACTACTTCCGGAGCCTGCAGGGGCTCGGCGACCTGCCCGGCGGCTTCAACGCCTACTACCTCTACGACACGGTGTTCCCGCGCTCGTCGCTGCCGCTGATCGTCGTGATCGCGATGGCGACGGTGATCATCTCCTACGTCGGCGCGTACCAGCGCTGGCGCCACCGCCACCACGACGAGGACGCACCGGCGCACCGCGTCAGCCTGGGCTGAGTGACAATCACCCGGTGACTCAGTCGGAAGAAGCCGGACCCACCGAATGGGTGGCGCGGGAAGAGGTCGGCGTCGGTCCGTGGGAGGGCGAGTGGCCCGCGGACGAGCGCTACGACCCGGAACTCCTGGCCAACGGTGACCGCCGCAACGTCGTCGACCCGTACCGCTACTGGCGGCGCGAGGCCATCGTGTCCGATGTGGACGGCCGTCGGCACCCGTTCCACGTGGCGATCGAGAACTTCCAGCACGACCACAACATCGGCACCGTGGTCCGGACGGCGAACGCGTTCGCCGCGGCCGCCGTGCACATCGTCGGGCGGCGGCGCTGGAACCGGCGCGGCGCGATGGTGACCGACCGCTACCAGCACCTTCTCCACCACGAGGACGTCGAGGGGCTGCTGACCTTCGCCGCCACGGAAGGCCTCGCCGTGGTCGCCGTCGACAACACCCCCGGCTCGCAGCCCGTCGAGACCGCCGAGTTGCCGCGCGAGTGTGTCCTGCTGTTCGGCCAGGAAGGGCCCGGACTGTCGGCCGAAGCGCAGAAGACGGCGTCGCTCGTCGTCTCGATCGCGCAGTTCGGCACCACGCGCTCGATCAACGCCGGTGTCGCCGCCGGCATCGTCATGCACGCCTGGGTCCGGCAGCACGCCGACCTCGCCACGGCCTGGTGACCGGTCAGGCCGGGGCGACCTCCACCGGGATCCCGTTCAGCACGGCGTTCCCGGACGGGACGTCGAGCAGGGTCTCGTCGGCGACCAGGTTCGAGTTGACCCCGGCGTGCGCCGTGGCGACCTTCGTGCGCGTGCCGTCCAGGTCGTGCCCCCAGCCGTGCGGCATGCTCACCACGCCGGGCCGGACGTCGGCCGTGACCTCCACCGGGGCTTCCAGCTTCCCGGCCCGCGACGTCACCGCCGCGAGCCCGCCGTCGGTCAGCCCGAGCCGCGAGGCGTCGTCCGGGTGGACCTGGACGGTGCACCGGTTCCCGCCGCGCACCAGCGGCGTCAGGTTGTGCATCCATGAGTTGTTCGAGCTCAGATGCCGCCGCCCGATCAGCAGCAGACCGCCGTCGGGCGCCTTGCCGAGCTCCGCGCGCAGCCGCGGGACGTCCTTCGTGATCGCGTCCGGGGCCAGCTCGACCTTCCCGCTCGCGGTGCTGAGCGCCTCCGGGAGCCGCGGCTTCAGCGCGCCGAGGTCGATGCCGTGCGGGGCGGCTTCGAGGTCGGCCAGTTTCAGCCCGTACGGTCCGCCGCGCAGCATCAGGTCGATCATCCGCGCCGGTCCCGTGCGGCCTTCGGCGAGCGACAGGTCGACGCCGGTCCGCCGCGCCGTCTCGCCCGCGACCATCGTGTCGAAGGCGGCGACGTCGACGTCCGGGCCCTGGCCCGCCGCGATGCCCGCCATCCGGAGCAGGGTGACCCACTCCTGCGGCATGTCCGTGTCGAGCGTCGCCGGCGTCCAGTTCGCGACGTTCCGCACGGCGAGCGCGTACAACGCGACGTCGTAGTGCGGCCGTTCCAGCGGTGACGGTCCGGGCAGGATGACGTCGGCGTGCCGGGTGGTCTCGTTGAGGTACACGTCGAGCGAGACCATGAAGTCCAGCTGCCGCAACGCTTCCGTGAGCCGCGCGGAGTTGGGCGTGCTCAGCGCCGGGTTGCCGCTGATGGTCACCAGCGCCCGCACCTGCCCCTCGCCGGGCGTCTCGATCTCGTCCGCGAGCGTGGCCACCGGGAGTTCGCCGAGCACCTCGGGGTACCCGCGCACCCGGCTCGTCCAGCGTCCGCTGGTGAACGGCGAAGACCGCCGCGGCCGCCAGAGCGCGGGCAGCGGGAACATCACGCCGCCTTCGCGGTCGAGGTTGCCGGTGAGCGCGTTGAGGACGTCGACCAGCCAGCTCGCGATGGTCCCGTACGACTGCGTCGTGGTCCCCATCCGGCCGTAGACCGCGGCCCGTTCGGCGTCCGCGAGGTCGAGCGCGATGCGGCGGATCTCGGCGGCGTCGATCCCGGTCGCGGGCGCGACCGCCTCCGGAGTGAACGGTTCCGCGAGCGCGCGGACCTCGTCGACGCCGGTGACGTGCTCGCCCGGAGTGACGCGGTTCTCCGCGAACAGCACGTTGACCAGCGCGAACAGGAACAACGCGTCGGTGCCGGGCCGGATCGCGTGATGCTCGTCGGCGAGCTGCGCGGTCCGGGTGCGGCGCGGATCGAGGACGACGATCTTGCCGCCGCGTTTCCGGATCCCGCGCAGCCTGCCGCGGGTGTCGGCCGCCGTCATCAGGCTTCCGTTGGACACCAGCGGGTTCGCGCCCAGGATGAGCAGGTGCTCGGTGCGGTCGAGGTCGGCGACGGGGATGGTCTGCGGGTCGCCGAAGAGGTAGCCGGAGGAGAAGTGCTTCGGCATCTGGTCGACCGTGGTCGCGGTGTAGAAGTTCTTGGTGCCCAACGCTTTGAAGAACACGCGGCCGTAGAGCACCAGCGCCGCGTTGTGCACCGTCGGATTGCCGGAGTAGACGGCGACGGCGTCCTTGCCGTGCTCGTCGATGATCGGCCGGAGGCGCCTGTCGATCTCGGCGAAGGCCTCGTCCCAGGTGACCTCGACGAACTCGCCGTCGCGTTTGACCAGCGGCGCGGTGAGCCTGTCCGGGTCGTGGTGCAGCGCGCCGAGCGACGCGCCCTTCGGGCAGATGTAACCCTGCGAGAAGACGTCCTCGCGGTCGCCCTGAACCCGGGTGACCAGGCTCTTCTCGTCGATCGTCACCTCCAGGCCGCAGGTGGCTTCGCAGAGCGGGCAGGTCACGTGCGCCGTGGTCATGAAGCACCTCGCGAGGTCGGGGATCGGTCTCAACATACTGAGCGGTATGTCAGCGGGCAAGGGATGATGACGCGATGACCGCACTCGCCGACCGGGCCGCCGCAGCCGAACGCGCGGTCCGCGACCGGCATCTGCGCAGGGTGTGGGGCCTGCCCGGGACCGTCCTCGGCCGCAGTGGCTGGCCGCCCTCGGTGAGCCAGCGCGTCCACTGGCACTGGAACTACTGGTGGCAGGCGCATCTGCTGGACACCCTCGTCGACGCGCAGCTGCGGGAACCCTCACCGGAACGACTGAAGCTGATCGACCGGTTCGTGGCGTCTCTGCGACTGCGCAACTTCGGCAAGTGGATCAACGACTACTACGACGACATCGCCTGGCTCGGCCTCGCGCTGCAACGCGTGGGGCATCTCGGGCTGGACGTCCGCGGCGGGCTGGAGGCGATCAGTTCACGGCTGCGCGAGGGCTGGACCGACGACGCGGGCGGCGGGATCTGGTGGCGGGTCGGCGACGACTTCAAGAACGCGCCCGCGAACGGCCCGGCGGCGATCTTCCACGCCCGTGAAGGGGCCGCGGAGCATGCCGCGGGCCTGACTCAGTGGATGACCGAGCGGCTCGTCGATCCGGGGTCCGGGCTGGTGTGGGACGGCCTGCGTGTCGGGTCCGGCGAACTGGTGAAGCATATTTTCACGTATTGCCAAGGTGTCTACCTCGGCGCCTGCCTCGAACTGTCCGAAATGGACAGAGTGGAGCGCGCGATCCACGCGGTCGCGGAGCACGTCGCGCCGAACGGGGTGATCCGGGGGCAGGGCGACGGCGATGGTGGCCTGTTCGCCGGGATCCTGGCGCGGTACCTGGCGCTCGCGGCGCCGTCGCTGCCGAGCGGGGTGGCGCGCGACCTGGTCCTGCATTCGGCCGAGGCGTGCTGGAACGGTGCCACCGAGACGCCGCACGGACCGCTGTTCAGCGCCGACTGGGCGACTCCCGCACCTTCGCCGCCCCTCGCCCCGGACGCCGCCGAACGCGACCTGTCCGTGCAGGTCAGCGCTTGGATGCTCCTCGAAGCCGCCGCCACCCTGGAGCACCGGATGTCATGAAAGGGTCGTTCAAGACGAAAAACGTCCTGAACGACCCTTTCATGACATCCACGGAGCAGAGGACCAAACGCGGAGGTCACCAGACGTCGCCCGAGCGCCAGTCGCAGGTGATCTCCCCGTCCAGGTCCAGCGTGACCCCCACCGGCAGCACGTGGATCGACCCGTCGTCCTCCTTCGTCGCCTTCACGCCCGAAGGCGTCATGACCGACGAAGTACCGCGCCACAGCAGCCAGCCGCGCGACGCGTAGAAGTCCAGAGCGTCTTCGGACGCCGAGAGCGCCCCGAGGTCGTACGCCTTCCTCAGGACCCGCTCCAGCGCGTCCATCATCGCGGCGCCGTGACCGCGCCGCCGGTGATCCGACCGGACGGCGACCGCCTCGACATAACCCGTCCGGAGGGCCTTCCCGTCGTGCGCGAGCCGCCGCTGGACCAGTGACGCGTGCCCGATCAGCTCGCCGCTCTCCCAGACGAGCGTGTGCATGCCGCCGAGCGCGTTCTCCCAGTCGTGGTCGCTGAAATCGCCGTCGAAAGCGTCGTCCAGCAGAGCGCGTGCCGCGGTCAGCACGCCTGCTTCGAGGTCGGCGGTGTGCACGGTCCACAGGTCGGTCATTCCGCCATCATCACCCGGCGGCGGGCTTCTCACCAGCGAGTTGTGACTCAGCAGCCGCACGACTGACGGTGTATGAAGCGCGGTGCGAGCCGTACGGATTCGGGTCGTCGCTCAGGGTCGGTGATCCGGGCCAGCAGGAGTTCGACGGCCTTCCGCCCGATCTCCTCGATCGGCTGCGCCATCGTGGTCACCGCCGGGGTCACCTGCCCCGCCCACTCCATGTCGCCGTAGCCGACGATCGCGAGGTCGCGCCCGATCCGGATGCCGAGCCGGTGCGCCTCGTACTGGACGCCGATCATCATCGCCTCGCTCGCCACCACGAGCGCGGTCGGCGACGGCCAGCTGTCGAGCAGTTTCGCGGTCGCGGCGGCGGCCCCGCCCGGCGTCGACTGACCGCACGCGACCAGCTGCGACGTCCACCGGAGGCCGGAGCGGCCGAGGCCGAGCCGATAGCCCAGCGCCCGCTCCTCGTGGGTGGCCATGTCCTCTTCGCCCGAGATGAAGCCGATCTTGCGGTGCCGCAGCCCGGCGAGGTGCCGCACGAGCGCGCACACGGCCTGGATGTTCTCGGAGCCGACCTGGTCGACGTCGTTGCGCCCGGCCATCCGGTCGACGAGCACGGTCGGCACGCCCATCCGGACCAGTCCGTTGATCACCGCTTCGTCGCCGGCCGCCGGGACCAGCAGGACGCCGTCGACACGGTCGGCCCGCAGCGCGCGGATGACCGCGGCTTCCTCGGAGACGCTGTCGCCGGTGTCGGCGAGGGTGATTTCGCAGCCGTGACGACGCGCGGCGCGGCGGATGGCGCGGACGAGTTCACCCGAATACGGGTTCGCGTGCATCGCCATGGCCACCCCGAACCGGTGGGTGACAGGGGTGTCCTCCCACAGGGGTAACGCCGGGGACAATGCGGTCATCGCTCCACGCCTTCATCCGAGCCTGAACGACGGTAACGGCTGATGGAGCATCACCCGGCGGCGAGGCCGGAAAGTCTCCCAACAATCATCAATGTGAGTGAACGAGCGCGCATCCGCAGGACGCGCGATGGCGGAGCGTAGGCGGAATCCGCATCGTCTGGGCCTTGCGGGCGGGATCGTTGATCCGGGCCAGCAGCAGACGTACCGCCTGTGTGCCGATCTCCTCGATCGGCTGAGCCATCGTGGTCAGCGGCGGATCGACCAGATCGGCCCACTCGACGTCGTCGTAGACCACCACCGGCAGGTCGATCCCGGCGCGCAGGCCGCGCCTCCGCAACTCGTGCAGGACGCCGACCATCATCGTGTCGTTGGCGACCACCAGCGCCGTCGGCGGCGACGGCAGCGCGAGCAGCGTGCTCAGCGCCAGCGCCCCTCCCGCCTGCGAAGACTGTCCGCACGCGACCAGGTCCTCCGACCAGGTCAGCCCCGAACGGCCGAGGCCGAGCCGGTAGCCGAGGATCCGCTCCTCGCTGGTGCTCAGCCCGGCCGTGCCGCTGATCATGCCGATCCGCTGGTGCCCGAGCGACGCGAGATGCGCGGTCAGCGCGGACGTCGACTGGATGTTCTCCGCGCCCACCTGGTCGACGTCGGTGCGCGTGGACAGCCTGTCGATGAGCACGGTCGGGACGTCGAGCGAGACGAGTTCCCCGATCACCGAACCGTCGCCCGGCGACGGTGTGATCAGCAGCCCGTCGACCCGCCGCGAACGCAGCGTCCGCACGGTTTCACGCTCGGTGTCCACGGTGTTGTGGGTGTCCGCCAGCAAGACCGTGTACCCGGCCGACGCGGCTTCGCGCTCGATAGCCTGGATCAGCACGGCGAAGTACGGGTTCGCGATCAGCGAGATCGCGACGCCGATCGACCGCGTCCCGCCGGTGACCAGCGAGCGGGCGATGGCGTCGCCGGTGTAGCCGGTCTGCTCGATCGCGCGGAGGACCGCGAGCTTGGTCTCCTCGGCCACCGCCCTCGTCCCGTTGACCACATGGGACACGGTGGTGATCGAGACTCCCGCCAGCTCGGCGATGTCGCGTTGGGTGGGGCGGGACGAGCGAGACGGCGGCATCAACGTTCCTCGGTGAATGTCAGCTGGCAAGCGTTTGCGCAAACGCTTGCGAGTGAGCATAACCCTGTCTACCTTCCGGTCCATCACGGACAGCCTCGATCGGAGGGCATCCCCCATGAGACAGCGCAGTCTCTTAGTGCTCGCCATGGCCGCCGCACTCGCGGTGACCTCGGCCGGGTGCACCGTCGAACGCCACTGGGGTGGCGGATCGAACGCGGGCGGCAGCGGCAAAGCCAAGGTCGGCCTGGTCACCAAGACCGACACCAATCCCTACTTCGTGGAGCTGAGAGCGGCCGCCAAGGCCGCCGCCGAGGCGAACGGCGCCGATTTCAGCGCGCTCGCCGGCCAGTTCGACGGCGACAACGACGGCCAGGTCCGGGCCATCGAGAACCTCATGCAGCAGGGCGCGAACACCATCCTGATCACGCCGAGCTCCTCGACCGGCGTCCTCGACGCCATCGACCGCGCTCGCAAGTCCGGGGTGCTGGTCATCGCGCTCGACACGGCGACCGAACCAGACACCGCCGTCGACGCCACCTTCGCCACGGACAACTTCGAGGCCGGACGTCAGCAGGGCGCGTACGTCAAGGCCGCCCTCGCGGGCAAGCCGCCGAAGCTGTTCATGGTGGACGGCACCGCCGGATCCACAGTGGACACCCAGCGGCACACCGGATTCCTCAAGGGCATCGGCCTGACCGACGCGTCGCCGGAGATCAAGGGCAAGACGCCCGCGAACGGCGACCAGAGCCTGGCTCAGCAGGGCGTGGAGAACCTGTTGCAGCGCACCACCGACATCAACGCCGTCTACACGATGAACGAGCCGATGGGCCGCGGCACGTACGCCGCGCTCCAGGCCCGCGGCCTGGTGAACCAGCTCGTGATGGGCTCGATCGACGGCGGCTGCGAAGGCGTCAAGAACGTGCGCGACGGCCAGTACGCCGCCACGGTCATGCAGTTCCCGAAGAAGATGGCCGAGCAGGGCGTCCTCGCCGCCATCGAGTACGCCAAGACCGGGAAGAAGCCGAGCGGGTTCGTGAACACCGGATCAGCGGTGATCACGGACAAGCCGATCCCCGGCGTGGAGAGCCAGGACACCAAGTGGGGCCTCGAGAACTGCTGGGGGACGAAATGAGTACCGCCACCCTCAAAGGCAACGAACGGCCGACGATCGGTGAGTTCTTCCTCCGCGCGCCCGCGGTCGGGCCCGCGCTGGCCCTGCTCGTCGCGATCGTGGTGTTCTCCGCCTCGACGGACACCTTCCTCGATCTCGACAACCTTTCCCTTGTGGTGCAACAGTCTTTGGTGATCGGCACGCTCGCCCTCGGGCAGACGCTGATCATCCTGACCGCGGGCATCGACCTGGCCAACGCGGCCGCGATGGTCCTCGCGACGCTGATCATGGCGAAGCTCGTGGCAGGCGGCGTCTCCGGGATCTGGGCGCTGCTGCTGGGAATCGTGGCGACGGTGGCGATCGGGCTGGTCACCGGTTCGCTGGTCACCCGGATCAAACTGCCGCCGTTCATCGTCACGCTCGGCCTGCTGACGGTGCTCACCGCGGCCGCGAAACTGTTCGCGAGCGGCCAGGCCGTCCCGGTCGCCGACGCGCTGCTCAAGTGGCTCGGCACCCGCCGGTACCTGTTCGGCGGCATCCCGATCACCTACGGCATGACGCTGGCTTTGCTGATGTACCTGGGACTTTGGTACGCGCTCACGCGGACGCCGTGGGGCAAGCACGTCTACGCGGTCGGCAACGCGCCGGAATCCGCGCGGCTGTCCGGGATCAAGGTCAACCGCACGATCCTTTCGGTGTACCTCGTCGCCGGTGTGATCGTCGGGATCGCCGCCTGGCAGGCGCTCGGACGCGTGCCGAACGCCGACCCGAACGCCTTCCAGCTCGGCAACCTCGATTCCATCACCGCGGTGGTGCTCGGCGGCGCGAGCCTGTTCGGCGGCCGGGGTTCGGTACTCGGCACGATGATGGGCGCGCTGGTCGTCGCGGTCCTGCGGTCCGGGTTGACGCAGCTCGGGGTGGACGCGCTCTACCAGGACGTCGCCACCGGCGCCCTGCTCATCGGCGCCGTCTGCGTCGACCGGTTCGCGAGGAGGCAGCAGTCATGACGACGCCCACGTTGTCCGCTCAGGGGCTGGTCAAACGCTACGGCCGGGTCACCGCCATCGACGGCGCCGACTTCGAGCTGTTCCCCGGTGAGGTGCTCGCCGTCGTCGGCGACAACGGTGCCGGGAAGTCGAGCCTCATCAAAGCCCTTTCGGGAGCGGTGATCCCGGACGCCGGTGAGATCAAAGTGGACGGTCAGCCCGTGCACTTCAAGTCCCCGTTGGACGCTCGCCACTACGGGATCGAGACGGTGTACCAGGATCTCGCCGTCGCGCCCGCGCTCGACATCGCGTCGAACATGTTCCTGGGCCGGGAAAAGCGGCGAAAAGACCTCTTCGGTCAGCTGTTCAGGAAACTGGACACCGCGACCATGAGGGCCGAAGCGCAGCGGATCCTGGACGAACTCGGCATCAACATCAAATCCATCACGCAGCCGGTGGAGACGCTGTCCGGCGGGCAGCGCCAGGGTGTCGCGGTCGCGCGGGCGGCCGCGTTCGGCACCAAGGCGGTGATCATGGACGAGCCCACCGCCGCGCTCGGCGTCGCCGAATCGGGCAAGGTGCTCGACCTGATCAACCGGATCCGCGAACGTGGCCTGCCGGTGGTGCTGATCAGCCACAACATGCCGCACGTGTTCGACATCGCCGACCGCATCCACGTCCACCGGCTCGGAAAGCGAGTCGCGGTCGTCTCGCCGAAGACGCACACTATGAACCAGGTCGTCGGCCTGCTCACGGGTGCGCTGAAGATCGGTGAGAACGGCGAAGTCGAAGAAGTCGCCTCAGCCGTCCACACTGGACTGAGCTGATGCGAGTGCTGCTGGCGGGCCTGTGCACCGTCGACCAGATTCAGCGCGTCGCCGAGATCCCGGCGCCGGGCGAGAAGGTGCGTTCGCTGTCGATGGACGTCGCCGCCGGGGGGCCGGCGACGAACGCGGCGGTGACCGTGGCCTCGCTCGGCGCCGGGGCGACGTTGCTGACGGTCGCCGGTGCGCATCCGCTGGCGGCACTCGCCCGCACCGACCTCGACGCGCACGGCGTCGACCTGGTGGACCTCGATCCCGAGCGGCCCGATCCGCCCGCGATCAGCGCCATCACCGTCCGTGATTCCGACGGCGAGCGCACCGTCGTCTCGCGCAACGCCCACGCTGCCTCGCGTTTCGTCCTCTCGATGCGGTCCTTGCACGCGCGACTACCGCGTTCAGAGGACGAAATGCCCGGGTGTGCGCTCCTGGACGGGCACCATCCGGAGGTCGCCCTGGCCGTCGCGCGCTGGGCGCGGGAGCGCGGGGTGCCGGTGGTGCTCGACGCCGGGAGCTGGAAGCCGGTCTTCCCCGAACTCCTGCCGCTGGTCGACGTCGCGGCGTGCTCCTCGCTGTACCGCGGGGACGACCCGCGCGAGCACGGTGTGCCGGTGGTCATCACGACCGCGGGCCCCGATCCGGTGCGCTGGTCGACGGCGGACGGATCCGGTGTAGTTCCCGTTCCCGTCACCCAGGCGCGTGACACGCTGGGCGCGGGCGACGTCTGGCACGGAGCTTTCGCGTACGCGGTCGCACGGGGTACCGGGGATGTCCCGAGCCGGATCGCGTTCGCCAACGAGGTGGCCGCCGAACGAGTGCGGCATGAAGGACCGAGGTCGTGGACGGCCGCGGTCGCGAAGATGGGAGAAGGACAGTCATGACCGCCATGCCTCCGGTGTTCGAGGACCTGTTGAGCAGGGCCCAGGCCCTGGCGAAGCCGGGACAGCGCAGCGTGCTCGGGATCGTCGGCGCCCCCGCGTCCGGCAAGACCACGCTGGCCTGGGGCCTCGCGAAGGCGCTGGGCACGCGGGCGGCCGTGGTCGGGATGGACGGCTTCCACCTGGCGCAGGTGGAGCTGCAGCGGCTCGGCCGGGTGGAGCGCAAGGGCGCGCCCGACACCTTCGACGCGGCCGGGTACGTGCACTTGCTGCGCAGGCTCGCCGAAGGCCGCGAGACGGTCTACGCGCCTGAATTCCGCAGGGAGATCGAGGAGCCGATCGCCGGCGCCGTCGCGGTCACGCCGGACGTCCCGCTGGTCATCACCGAGGGTAACTACCTGCTCATGCAGGACGACCCGTGGAGTGGTGTGAAGCCGATCCTCGCCGAGTCGTGGTTCCTCGCGCCGGACGAACCCGAGCGCATCGAGCGGCTCGTTTCGCGGCACCGCCGCTACGGCCGTTCGCTGGTCGAGGCGCGTCGCCGCGCCCTCGGCTCCGACCAGCGCAACGCCGATCTGATCGCGTCCACCAGCGACCGGGCCGACTTGGTTCTCGAGAACCTGCCGCTGGTTAACTTCGCCATATGAGTGGGGTTCTCGTCGTCACCGGCGGCAGCAAGGGCATCGGCGCGGCGGTCTGCGAACTGGCCGCCGCGCGCGGCTACGACATCGTCGTCAACTACGCGGGCGACGCCGAAGCGGCCGAAGACGTCGCTGCGCGCGTTCGCAAGCACGGCGTCCAGGCGATCACCCAGCGTGGTGACGTCGCGGCCGAGGACGACGTGGTGGCGCTGTTCGACGCCGCCGTCGCCCTCGGTCCGCTGGCCGGGGTGGTCGCGAACGCGGCCATCACCGGCAACACCCCCGGCCGCTTCGACGAGTACGAGGTCGACGTCGTCCGCCGGGTGGTCGACGTCAACGTCACGGGCGTCTTCCTGTGCGTCCGCGAGGGCATCCGCCGGATGTCCACCCGGTACGGCGGCGAGGGCGGCGCGATCGTGACGCTGTCCTCCACCGCGGCCCGCACCGGCTCGCCCGGGGAATGGGTCCACTACGCGGGGACCAAAGCGGCCGTCGAGACGATGACCTACGGCGTGGCGCAAGAAGTCGCGCGAGAATCCGTCCGGGTCAACGCGGTCGCGCCGGGGATGATCCACACCGGACTGCACGCGGCGGCCGGGATGCCCGATCGCATGGACCGGATCACGCCGACCATCCCGATGGGACGGGCGGGCGAGCCCGCCGAAGTCGCGGAAGCCGTGCTGTGGCTTCTTTCCCCGGCCGCGTCGTACACCACCGGGACGGTGCTGACCGTCGGCGGAGGGCGTTGACGCCTGGGACTACGAGGCGGTCACAAGGGGATATCGGGTCCGCGTGCGGTTCAGCCACTTTTTAACACTCTTTCCCGGCGGTTATCACGATTCATGTGGGAAGTCGGAGGATCACCTCGTGGCCCCAGGCGCCTGTGTCACCCTGGTGGCGCCCCCAAGCTTCTTGATCAGGACGGTCATCCCCGATGTCCAAGCTCATGTCTGTGCACCACCTGGCACTCACCGTGACCGATGTGGACCGGAGCGTGCCCTGGTACGCCCGCGTCCTCGAACTCGAGGAGTTCACTCGTCGCGAAGACCCGGAAACGGGCCTGCGGAAGGTCGTGCTGAGGTCGCCGAGCGAGGGCTTCGCGGTGGTGCTCGTCGAGCACCAGGACACCGAGCGGCCGCGGTTCGACGAACGGCGTACAGGTCTGGACCATGTCGCGTTCAAGGTCTCGTCGCGGTCGGAACTGGCGGAGTGGGAGGCGCGGCTCTCGGAGTACGGCGTCGTCTACTCGCCGTCGAAGGGCTCGCGGACGCTGGAAGGCTCGTCGGTCATCGTGTTCCGTGACCCGGACGGGATCCAGCTGGAGATCTGGGCGGACCCCGAGGCTTAGGTGGTCGCGCGGTCTTCGACGTCGTCCGCGGGGCGCCGCATCTCCTGGCGGTAGCGGAGCACGCCGTAGGCCGTGCCCACCACGAAGAACGCGACGCTGATCCACAGGGCCGCCGTCTTGACCCACGGTAGCTGGTCGAGCAGGCCGGCGCCGTAGTAGCCGAGCAGCACCAGCGTCGGCACCCAGAGCAGCCCGCCGAGCGCGGTCGCGAGCGCGAACCGGCGCGGATCCATCCGCGCGGCCCCCGCGATGAGTGGCGCCAGCGTGCGGATCCACGGGATCCAGCGCGCGGCGACGATGGCGAAGAAACCCCTGCGATCGAGGAAGCTCCTGGCGCGGTCGAGGTTGTGCTTGTTCAGTACCTTGCCGCCGCGTCGCGCGATCAGCTTCGTGCCGGTGCCCCGGCCGATGTAGTAGCCCACCTGGTTGCCGAGGATCGCGACGAGCAGCGCGGCGGCCGACAGCAGCCACGCGTTCAGGTCGGAGCCGTGCTGCGCGAGGACGACCCCGGCCGCGAACAGCAGGGAGTCGCCGGGCAGGAACAGCCCGATGATCAGCGCGCACTCCACGAAGATGAAGCTGAGCACGATCACCCAGACGAGCACGGGTCCGGCGGTGTCGAGCCAGCCCACGCCGATGCTCGCGGCCTCGGTGTACACCTCACTCACGACGCGAGCCTACGTGTACCCGGCGAACCCCACTTCACCGAACGGTGGAATCGGAGTGTCTTCACGGTCCCTGTCACGCGTCCCCCACACGCCATGAACGGTCCGTTCCTTGCCAAATTTGCAAGGAACGGACCGTTCATGACACTTGTGCCTAGTGCTCGACGAGCTCGTCGAGCGCCTGGTCGTAGCTCAGCCGGACGTCGTGCTCGGCCTGGTCGCCGCCCAGCAGCTCCACCCGGCTGGTGGCGGGCGGGTAGCCGCTGGCGATCACCGTGTACGTCCCGGCGGGCAGGTCACTGACCGTGTAGTTGCCCTCCGCGTCGGTCCTCGCCACGGCGGCGACGCCGCCCGAGGAGTCGAGCACGGTGATTCGCGCGTCCGGGACCACCCGGTCGCCTTCGGTGCGGGCGACCCCGCTCAGCAGGATCGTGCTGACCAGTTCGACGTCGTGGCGCAGCACCCCGGAACCGGTGGCGGTCAGCGTCGCCGCGACCGGCCGGAACCAGCGGCCGCTGGCGACGATCGTGTACCGGCCGCCCACGATGCCGGCGAAGGAGTACACGCCCTGCTCGTTCGTGTGCGTCCTGGCCACCTGGTTGCCGTTGTGGTCGATCAGGGTCAGCGCCGCCCCCGAGACGTTGGTCGCGTCGTCCCGGCGGACGTGCCCGCTGATCTGCGCGGATCCCGCCCGGAAGACCCCGTTGCCGTTGCCGTTCCCGTTGGCCAGCGCGTGCTTGCCGGGCTCGACGGGAGCGACGGGTGCGGTCACGACCGTCTTCTCGGAAGCGGTCTCGACCGGCGCGGCCTCTTCTTCCTCTTCGAGAAGCGCTTCGCCGCCTTCGAGAGCCGAAGCCGCCGAAGGAGCCGAACCGCCGAGCAGCGGGATCTCCTTCATGAACATCAGCACCAGCGTCGCCAGCAGCGCGACGCCACCCGCCACATAGAACACCGTGGTGATCGACTCGGTGAAGCCGATCAGCACCGGGGTCTTGATCTCCGGCGGAAGGCTCGCGATACCGCTCGTGTTCGTCTGCAGGTCACCCAGCGCGGCCGCGCCCGGCCCGGTCGGCGCGTTGCCGCCGAACGCCTTGGTGATGTTGCCCGGCAGGACGTTGAACAGGATCGTCAGGAACACCGCGACACCCGCGGTACCACCGATCTGGCGGAAGAACGTCGCCGACGCGGTCGAGACGCCCATGTCGCTGCGCGGGCCCGCGTTCTGCACCGCGATGATCAGCGTCTGCATGCAGGCACCGAGGCCGAGACCGATGATCGCGGCCGCGACCAGCGGGTGCCACAGCGCGCTGTTGTACTCGACCTGCGCGAAGAAGAACGCGCCCGCCGCGATCAGCAGCGTGCCGACCACCGGGAACACCTTGTAGCGACCGGTCTTGCTGGTGATCTGGCCCGAGATGATCGAACCGCTCATGATGCCCGCCATCAGCGGGATCATCAGCAGACCCGACTCGGTCGGCGAGAACTCCTGGACCACCTGCATGTACTGCGGGATCATCATGATCGCGCCGAACATCGCGACACCGACGATGATGCCGCCGACGATCGCGACCGTGAAGGTCGAGTTCTTGAACAGCCGCAGCGGGATCAGCGCCGCGTCCTTCATCAGCTTCTCGATGAAGATGAAGGCCACCACGCCGATGGCGCCGATGACGTAGCAGATGATCGCGTTCTGCGAGTCCCAGCCCCACTTGTTGCCCTGCTCGGCGACGATCAGGAACGGCACCACGGCGACGACGAGCGCGAGCCCGCCCCACCAGTCGATCTTGTGGTCGTGGCGCTGGTGCGGCACGTTGAGCACGCGGGCGACGACGAACAGCGCGACGATCGCGATCGGCACGTTGATCAGGAACACCCAGCGCCAGCCGGCGATGTCGTAGCCGAAGACGCTGCCGAGCTTGTCGAAGTCGGCGAAGAACCCGCCGAGCACCGGGCCCAGCACGGTGGAGATACCGAACACGGCGAGGAAGTAGCCCTGGTAGCGGGCGCGTTCCCGCGGCGGCACGATGTCGCCCATGATCGTCATCGCCAGCGACATCAGACCACCGGCGCCGAGGCCCTGGATCGCGCGGAACGCGGCCAGCTCGTACATCGACGTCGCGAAGGCCGAGGCGACCGAACCGACGAGGAAGATCGAGATCGCGGTGATGTAGAACGGCTTGCGCCCGTAGATGTCGGACAGCTTGCCGTAGATCGGGGTGACGATCGTCGACGTGATCAGGTAGGCCGTGGTGATCCAGGCCTGCAGGTCGAACCCGTTGAGGTCGTTCGCGATGCGGACGATCGAGGTACCCACGATCGTCTGGTCGAGCGCCGCCAGGAACATGCCCGACATCAGGCCGATCAGGATCGTGACGATCTGACGGTGACTGAGCCGGGGCCCGTCTTCATGGGCGACTGGCGGACTTTCTACTGCGGAACTCATTGTTCAGGCCCCCTTGGCCTTCGACGCCGATGCGGGATCGGCGAACTGTGGAGATGTTTTCTCGATGTCGTTGTTCAGCCGTCGGAACAGCGAGTTGAGGGTTTCCCGGTCGGAGTCGGACCAATCACCGAGTACCTCGGCGAGCCACTGGTTCCGCTGCTTGCGGTTCTCCTCGAAGACCCGGAGTCCTTCGGCGGTCGGTGCGAGCAGGCAGGCCCGGCCGTCTTCGGGGTCGGCCAGGCGTTCGACCAGCCCGTGCTGGACGAGAGAGCTCGACTGCCTGCTGATCGTCGAGATCTCGGAGTGCAGGAACTCGGCGAGCTTGCTGGTCCGCTGGGGCCCGACGTGGATGAGGCAGAAGAGGATCGCGTACGCGGCCCGCTCGATGCCGTCCGGTCCCTGCTTGGACACCTGGGACTTGGCCCGGTTGACCAGGCGCACGAGCCGCACGAGCTCGTGCCCGAGGGTGTCGGCCAGATCGAGGTCGGCCTTCGACCTGGTGCCGGGTGTCGTGGGTGTCATGATGGTCTCTCTCGCCGGTTGCTTGGTCACTGCAACTAGTTGCCTTGAGCAAGGATGTTCCTCTTGGAGGAGCTTCGCAAGGAGAAAGTGACCGGGTGTGTCTGAGGACACTTTAGTTGCCGCATGCAAGCACATTTATTCGTGCATGTTTGTCCGGTTCGCCCGTCTTGGGGCGCTGAGCAGGGCTTTTGAGTGTCCAGGAACAAGGCAGACGGCTCGCGCTTTGAAGGAGTCATGACCGACTCCGCGCTCTACGCGATCCTCGCCGACCGCAACTTCGGCACCCTCGCCACCGTCAAGCGTGACGGCAGGCCCCAGCTTTCGACCGTCAACTATCTCTATGACGAGGACGCCGGCGCGCTCCTGATCTCGATCACCGCGCCGCGGGCGAAGACCAAGAACCTCCGGCGCGACCCGCGGGCGACGTTCCACGTGTCGACCGAGAGCGGTGACGGCTACGTCGTCGTCGAAGGTCCGGCCGTGCTCACGCCGACCGCCGCTTCGCGTGACGACGCGACCGTCGACGCGCTGGTGGACCACTACCGGCGGGCGCGGGGCGAGCATCCGGACTGGGACGAGTTCCGGGACGCCATGGTCGCCGACCAGCGCGTCCTGCTGACCATCCCGATCGAGCGGGTCTACGGCCTGCAGATGTAGTCCGCCGTCGCAGAAGTGTCATGAAAGGGTCGTTCAGGACAAAAAATGTCTTGAACGACCCTTTCATGAC
>NZ_JBFBGL010000061.1:22029-47647 GCF_040684635.1 Amycolatopsis sp. NPDC089917
ATATTTCTCTTTACCGGGTCGTTAATTAAAAAAATTTTCTTCAACCACCATTACACCCCACTTCCGGGAAAGGGTCAGCGGGCGATGCGGGCCTTGATCTCGTCGATCCGGTCCAGCAGGGGACTCGCGTCGTCCCGGCCGAGCGCCGCCCGCAGGTAGAGGCCGTCGCCGACCAGGATGACCAGTTCGGCGGTCAGCGGGTCGCCGACGTTCTCGCTGATCAGGTCGTGGACCTTCTGGTTGTAGACCTGCACCACCTCGGCGACCCGCGGTTCGTTGAGCATGATCCGGATCGTGGCCATGGTCGTGCGGTGCAGCGGCTTGCGCTGGGTCACGTCGGTGATCGCGGTGCGCAGGTACCAGGAAACGACGCCTTCGGGCGCGCTCTGAGCCTGTTCGAGATCCTCCTCCGACAAGGTGGCGAGACGGTCCAGCAGGCCGTCGACCAGGGCTTCCTTGGAGCCGAAGTGGTAGAGCAGGCCACCCTTCGAGACGCCGGCGTGCGCGGCGACGGCGTCGAGGGTGACCCCGCCGGGGCCGTGCTCGATGAGGATCTCCTCGTACGAGTCGAGGATGCGTTCCTTCGCGGTGGGCTTCGCCATATCAGTTGACTATACCGTCTGGACGGTTTAGTTTCGAACGAGGCGGTAACTGTACCGTCCAGACGGTTTACCTTAAGGAGAGTGCGCCATGGCGGGGCGCAAGCAGTGGTGGGCGTTGGCGGTACTGGTTCTTCCGGTGCTGCTGATCAGCGTGGACATGACCGTGCTCGGGTTCGCGCTGCCGTTCCTGTCGGAGGATCTGGCGCCGACCGGTGCTGAGCAGTTGTGGATCGTCGACATCTACTCGTTCATGCTGGCGGGCCTGCTGGTCCTGATGGGTACGCTCGGCGACCGCATCGGGCGGCGCAAGCTGCTGCTCATGGGCGCCGCGGCGTTCGGTGCCGCGTCGGTGCTCGCGGCCTTCTCGACCAGCGCGTTCATGCTGATCATCGCCCGGGCGCTGCTCGGGGTCGGCGGCGCGACGCTGATGCCGTCGACACTGTCGCTGATCCGCAGCATCTTCCTCGACCCCAAACAGCGCCGGACCGCGATCGCGGTGTGGAGCGCCGGGTTCTCCAGCGGTATGGCGCTCGGGCCGGTGCTCGGCGGCTGGCTGCTGGAGCACTTCTGGTGGGGTTCGGTGTTCCTCATCAACGTCCCGGTGATGCTGGTGCTGCTGGTCGCCGGACCGTTCGTGCTGCCGGAGGCGCGTGACCCGAAGCCGGGCCGTTTCGACCCGCTGTCGGCCTTGCTGTCGCTGGCCGCGATGCTGCCGGTGGTCTACGGCATCAAGCTGGTCGCCGAACACGGCTTCGGCCTGAAGGCCGTGATCAGTGTCCTGTTCGGTCTCACGCTCGGCTACCTGTTCGTCCGCAGGCAGAACCGCCTCGACGAGCCGATGCTCGACCTGAAGCTGTTCTCGAACCGGGCCTTCAGCGGCTCTGTCGTGACGAACATGCTCGGCGTGTTCGCCATGGTCGGCCTGCTGTTCCTGGTGCCGCAGTACCTGCAGCTGGTGCTCGGGCTGACCCCGGTCGTCGCCGCGCTGTGGATGCTCCCGGCGACGGCCGCCGGTATCGCCGGCGCGCTCCTCGCGGCCTGGCTCGCGAAGCGGATCCGGGTGTCCGTGCTGGTCAGTGGCGGTCTCCTGGTCGCCGCGGTCGGGTTCCTGGCGCTGACGCAGGTGTCCGCCGGCGGTGGGCTCGCGTACGTCGTGGTGTCGTTCACGCTGCTCGGGGGCGGTGTCGCCCTGTCGGAGACGCTGACGAACGACCTGGTCATCTCGGCCGCCCCGGCCGAGCGGGCCGGTGCCGCGTCGGCGATCTCCGAGACCGGGTTCGAGCTGGGCGGCGCGCTCGGCACCGCGATCCTGGGCAGTGTCGCGACCGCGGTCTACCGGTCCGGTCTGCCGGAGGGGACGGCCGAGTCCGCTCGGGACACCCTCGGCGGCGCCGTCGCGACAGCGCAGCATCTCGACCCCGTCGCCGGGCAGGCGCTCCTGGAATCGGCTCGTGAGGCCTTCACCCAGGGGGTGCACGTCACCGCATGGGCGGGCGTCGCCGTGCTCGTCTATACAGGTGTTCAAGCCTTCGTTCTGCTCGATCGGAAAAAAAGTTCCGCAGTGCGGATCTAATGGAGCTTACGATGAGGGCATGAGCAGCAACCACGCCCTGGTCACCCGGCTCCGCGAGCATCTCGGCACGGCCGCGGTGCTCACCGACACCGACGTCACGGACGCTTATTCGCGCGACATGATGCCGCTGGCCGACAGCGGCAAGCCTCTCGCGGTGGTGCTGCCGTCCGACGTGGAAGGGGTGCAGGCCGTGGTCAAGGCCTGCGCGGAGTTCGAGGTGCCGATCGTGCCCCGCGGCGCCGGCAGTGGTCTGTCCGGCGCCGCGAACGCGATCGACGGTTGTGTCGTGCTGGTGCTGACCAAGCTCGACCAGATCGTCGAGATCGACGAAGGCAACCGGCTCGCCGTCGTGCAGCCCGGCGTGGTGAACCTCGATTTCCGCAACGCGGTCGAGAAACACGGCCTGTTCTATCCGCCGGACCCCTCCAGCTACGACTGGTGCACCATCGGCGGAAACCTGTCCACCAACGCCGGTGGGCTGTGCTGCGTGAAGTACGGCGTCACCACGGATTCCGTGCTGGGACTGGAAGTCGTGCTCGCCGACGGGTCGGTGCTGAAGACCGGTCGCCGCACGGTGAAGGGCGTCGCGGGCTACGACCTCGCGCGGCTCTTCGTCGGCAGCGAGGGCACGCTCGGTGTGATCACGCAGGCGACCGTCGCGCTGAAACCGTTGCCACAGCTGCCTTCCACGCTCGTCGCCGCCTTCAACAGCACGGAGGCCGCCGGGGAAGCCGTCGCGCGGGTCGTGCGCGAGGGGCTGGTGCCGTCGCTGATGGAGATCATGGACGCGACGTCCATCAAGGCCGCCGAGGCGTACCTCAAGACCGACCTCGGCACGAGCGCGGACTGCAAAGCCTTGCTGCTCGCGCAATCCGACGCCGGCGGCGAGGTCGCGCGGAAGGAACTCGCGGTGCTGGAACAGATCTGCGTCGACTGCGGCGCGGATCTGGCCTACGCCACCGAGGATCTCGAAGAGGGCAAGATGCTGCTGCAGGCGCGGCGGGTCGTGCTCACCGCGCTGGAGATGTACGGCGTCTGGCTGACCGACGACGTGTGCGTGCCGCGCACCCGGATCGCCGAGCTGATCGCCGGCTGCGAGCGGATCAGCGAGGAGGTGGGGCTGCGGATCGCCGTCGTCGGCCACGCCGGTGACGGGAACATGCACCCGACGATCGTCTACGCGCCCGACTCCGAGGAGGAGTTCGCCCGCGCGCGGAAGGCCTTCGACGCGATCCTCGACGTGGCCCTGTCGCTGGGCGGGACGGTCACCGGCGAGCACGGCATCGGCCGGATCAAACGCGAGTGGCTGGCGAAGGAGATCGGCGAGGTCGGCATCCGCGTGCACCGGCAGATCAAGCGGGCGCTCGACCCGGGGAACCTCTTCAACCCGGGCTCGATGTTCTCCCTCTAGCACCATCCCGACCCAGTGCGGTCTGACGGGGTACCGGCGTTGTGAAAGTGGCTTTCGCGGCATGCGAAGCCGACACGCAGGCCAGCGAGCAACCCGCCACGCCTTACCGCTCGTCAGCCCGGGCTCGATGTTCTCCCTCTGGCTCCGCCGACGGTCGCGCGTGACTCACGTGATCAGGCACGGAACCCGCGTGATTGAACGCGGAACTCGTGTGACTGGGCGGACGGCACGTCCGTGGCCGGATCTCCGTCGCGTGTCGTCCGTCTGGACACGGGTGTCGTCCAGCCGATCGCGCGAGACCGCCGTTTCGTCCGGTTCGATGTTCTCCCTCTGAACGCTATGAACGGTCAGTCGCGCACGCGCGGGATCTGCTGCGTCGCGTCCAGGTCCGCGGCCGGAGCGGCGCCGGTGGCCGAGTGCTTCTTCTCGCGGCGCGACTTCAGGTACTCGATCACGATCGGCACCACGGACACCAGCACGATCAGGATGAAGATCGCGTCGATGTTCTTCTCGATGAAGGCGACCCCGCCGAGCAGGTGGCCGAGCGCGGTGATCCCGGCGGCCCACAGGATGCCGCCGATGACGGTGTAGGTGAAGTACTTCTTCGGGTCCATCTTGCCGATGCCCGCGATCCAGGTGATGAACGTCCGCACGAACGGCACGAACCGCGCCAGCACGACCGCCTTCGGCCCGTGCTTCTCCAGGAACGCGTGGGTCTGGTCGACGTACTTCTTGTTGAAGAACTTCGAATCCGGCTTCCGGAACAGCCAGGGCCCGATCTTCCAGCCGAGGCCGTAGCCGAGCATGTTGCCGATCAGCGCGGCGAGCGTGACCAGCACGCACACCAGCCAGAGCGGGGCCTTGATCGAGCCGTTGGCGATCAGCAGGCCCGCGGTGAACAGCAGGGAGTCGCCGGGCAGCACCGGGAAGACACTGCTCTCGATGAAGATGATCAGGCAGAGGATGGTGATGACCGGGACGGTCAGCCCGCTCAGCAGGATCTTCGGGTCCAGCCACTCGGGCAGGAGGCCCATCGTCGTCACGGTGTTCTGCGCCAGGATCACACCAAAACGGTACAGGGTGACGCTGAGTGCCCTGACCCGGCGGGACGGGCGGCTCAGATCAGCGTGAGCAGCCCGATCACCGAACCGGCGGCCAGCCCCAGCAGCACGGCCAGCAGCAACACCCAGTACGCGGGCAGCGGAGCGCTGCCGGGCGAAGGAGCCGGAGGCGGCGTCGGGCGCTCCGCCAGCCTGGCCGTCTCCGCGTCCTCCAGCGCGACGCGCTCGCGTTCGAGCGAGCCCGCGCCGGCGCCGGAGAGCAGCCCGTACTGCGCCGGCAACTCGTGTTCCCCGGAAGGCGGTCCAGGCGCCTCCGGATCACTCTGCGTATCCGAATTGCCCTGGGTGTCCGGTTCGACTGGTTTCTCGGTGGAGGCCTCGGAGATCCGCTCCGCCGAAGGGGCGAAGACGGCCTGAGCGCGCAGGGCGTCGGCAAGGAGCTTTTCCGGGTCCTTGGGCTCGCTCATCCGGGACTCCCTTCGCCGCTACCCGTCGGTGACCGACACACCGCCTTCGACCGCGCCACTGAGCGGGGCCGTGGCGCTCAATGTAGCCGCAGCCTCCTCCTTGACCCATTCGCCCTGGCGCAGCACCTTGGTCGGCCGCAGGTCGCGGTCGAGCACGACGACGTCCGCCGCGAGCCCGGCGCGCAGCGAGCCGGTCCGGTCGGCGATGCCGAGCATTTCGGCGGGGCGCCCGGAGGTCGCGCGGACGGCGTCGAGCAGGTCGATGCCCGCGCCGCGGACCAGGTTGCGGAACGCCGCGTCCATGGTCAGCGTGCTGCCCGCCAGCGAGCCGTTCCCGGCCAGGGTGGCGACGCCGTCGCGGACGTCGACCTCCAAGCGGCCGAGGATGTAGCTGCCGTCGGCGGCGTCGGTGGCCGACATCGCGTCGGTGATGAGCACCGTCCGGCCCTTGCCCGCGTGGTGCGCGGCCAGCCTGAGCACGGTCGGGTGCACGTGGACGAGGTCGCAGATCAGCTCGACGGTGATCCGCTCGTCGTCGAGGAGGGCGCCGATCGGACCCGGCTCACGGTGGTGGAGGGGCCGCATGGCGTTGAAGAGGTGGGTCGCGACGGAGGCGCCCGCGTCGATCGCGGGGATGATCTGGTCTTCGACGCCGTCGGTGTGCCCGATGGCGGCGATGACACCCGATTCGGCCAGGTGCCGGACCGCCTTGATCCCGCCGTGCAGTTCGGGGGCGAGGGTGACCATCCGGATGTCGCCGCGGCCGGCGCCGAGCAGCGCGTTGACCGTCGCCGTGTCCGGCTCGATCAGCGTCGCCGGGTCGTGCGCTCCGCAACGGGCCTTCGAGATGAAGGGTCCTTCGAGGTGAATTCCGGCAAGTTCACCCTCTTGGACCAGCTCACGCAGGGCCGCGATCTGGTCCCGGAGCACCGGGATGGGATCCGAGACCAGACTGCCGAGCATGGTCGTGGTCCCGTGCCGCCGGTGCGCGCGGACCGCGCGCATCAGCTCCTCGGGGTTCCCGCTGGAGAACGAGCCGCCCCCACCGCCATGGCAGTGGGTGTCGACGAAGCCGGGTACGACCAGGCCTCCGTCGGCATGCACGCGGTCGATGTCCGGGGGTGTCCCGGAACCGACTTGGACGATCTTGCCGCCGGCGATAGCCAGCCAGCCGTCGTCGAGTACACGGTCCGGGGCGACTACCCGGCCGCCCACGATCACGAAATCTCCGGCGCCTCTCACATACCCCAGCATATATTGGTCTGGACCAAGCATGGCGGCACAACCCAGCGGTCGAGATGAAGGCCGTGCATCAGTTCGGTGACTGCATGGCTTTCTGCAGCGCCTCGAGTGCCCGGCTGGCGGTTGACTTCACGGTACCTTTCGAAATACCGGCGGCCTCGGAAATCTCGGCCTCACTCAGCCCACCGTAGTAACGGAGCACCAGAACTTCGCGCTGACGAGGGGGCAGTTTGGACAAAGCGCTCACAACGGCCTGATGTTCACTCGACAGCATGGCGAGGCTTTCGGCCGAACGCGCGTTGACGGCGTGCGGCGCGACGTACTCGCGCGCGGTCTTGCGGCGGCGCAGCACACTGCGTGACCCGTTGACCACGGCGGTGCGCAGGTAGCCGACGGCCGCGGCGGCGTCGCGCAGGCGCCCCCAGTTGCGGTGCAGCCCGGTGAACGCCTCCTGGACGACGTCCTCGGCCGTCGCCGGTTCGTCCACGAGCAGGATGGCCAGCCGGACGAGCCTCATCCGGTGCTGGCGATAGAGATCCTCAAGGGTCAGCGGCGCCGCAGGCGGCGGTGGCGTGACCGGTCCGTCCATGGTGCGCAAGTGGCCGAGGGTCGCCTCGACACTGCGTTCCGCATTGCCCTCGAGCATGTACCCCTACCTGTTCATTTACCCCTTTGAAGCACAACCTGTGCGTGGCGCTCGATCAGCGTATCGGGTGGGGCGGACGTGCCGCCTGATCGGATCCTGAGAAGCTGGATGGCGTCTGTCGGAACGACCTTGGAGATGTCGATGGCCTGGTTCCTGGTGGAGATCACTTACGTGCAGGAAAAACTGGAGGACGTGCGTCCCCGGCACCGGAAATTCCTCTCCGACCTGGCGGAACAGGGCGTCGTCGCGCTCGGCGGCCCGCTGGGCGACGGCTCCGGCGGCATCTCGCTCTACCAAGCGGCCGACGAGACGGCGCTGCTCGACGTCATCGATCAGGACCCGTACCACCTCGAAGGCGTCGTCGCCGAGCGGACCGTGCGCGAGTTCAAGCCGGTGATCGGCGCCTGGCTGCCGAAGGAAGCCTGACGGCTCAGAGGTCGAGGGTGACCGGTCCGCGGTCGACGCAGACCCGGACGCGATCGCCGGTCACCGTCGGCAGCTCGCACGTCCCGCAGAACCCCTGGCGGCACGAATAAGCGATGCCGGGCACGGTTTCCCGCAGGACATCGAGGGTGGAGCGGTCGGCGGGCACGTCCAGCGTCCGCCCGCTGCGGGCCAGCCCGACCCGGAACGGCGCGCCGCCGACGATCGGCGGCGTCGAGAACCGCTCGAAGAACACCGGTCCCGAACCGCGCAACGCCGCGTCCGTCCGGACGCCCACGATCATCGGAACCGGGCCACAGCAGTAAATCGGGGCACTCTTTTCTGCCCCTTCGAGCAGTTCCGCGCCCGACGCCGGGATCCCGTGGTCCGTGTCCGGACGAATCCAGACACGGTCGCCGTATCCGGACAATTCATCCAGGAACGGCATCGAAGCCTTGTCGCGGCCGGTGTAGACCAGCCGCCAGTCCGCGCCCGCGGCGGCCGCCTGCCGCACCATCGGCAGGATCGGCGTGATCCCGATGCCGCCCGCGACGAACAGGTAGGCCGGGCTCGCGACGAACGGGAACGCGTTGCGCGGGCCGCGCGCGGTGATCCGCGCGCCCTTCTTCAAGGCGTGCACCGCCGTCGATCCCTCGCCGAGCAACCGGACGCCGACGCGGTAGGCCGCGTGGTCGTCCGGGTCGCCGCACAGGGAGTACTGGCGGACCAGCCCCGGCCGCGGCGAGAGGTCGACGTGCGCGCCGGGCCGCCATTGGGGCAACGGTTCGCCGCGTTCGTGCACCAGCTTGAGACTGACGACGCCTTCGGCCTCGGCGCGGACATCGTCGACGACCAGCGGGAGATCGCGGTCGACGGCGGCCACCGGGGGACGACGGCGCCCGCTCACGCCGCTGAGCCTGCGGTACAGCGCGACGACACCGGTCAGCGACGCCATCGCGCGGTCGGTCCGCCCGCTGCCGTCGAGCCGCAGCGGGCGCGTCGGCGGCGTCACCGGGGTTCGTCGGCGGCCAGCGCGGCCGGCGAGGTCGCGAGGTACGCGACGGCCTGATCGGTGTCGCCGGTTTCAGTGGGGTGATAGGACTTCCGGAAGTACGGCAGGAGTTCGCGCCGCATCTCCTTGCCCGAAGGGAGAAGGCCGAGCTTGGCCACCCGCAGATAGGTCCGGAAACTCGTCTTGCCCGGCCGCGTCGGGTCGTTCTTCATGAGGAACCTGGTGCCGCGCAGGAAGACCCAGGCGAGCACCGGTGTCACGACGAGCATGCTGCGCACGCGGCGGCCGTAGCGTCCGTCGAGATGCATGAAGAGGTCGAAGGCCACGGAACGGTGCTCGACCTCTTCGGCGCCGTGCCAGCGCAGGAGGTCCAGCATCGTCGGGTCGGCACCGGCCTTATCGAGCGCCTCGGCGTCGAGGATCCACTGGCCGAGGAAGGCGGTGTAGTGCTCGATCGCGGCGATGATGGCGAGCCGTTCGATCAGCCATTCTTCGCGCCGTTTGGCGGAAAGCTCGCGGTCGCCGAGCAGGCGGCGGAACATCCACTCCATCTGCGCGATGTACGGCCGCACGCGCACGCCCGCCGCTTCGAGGTGTTCGGCGGCGCCGTCGTGCGCTTCGGCGTGCATGGCCTCCTGGCCGATGAAGCCGAGGACGTCCTCCTTGAGCCGCTCGTCGCGGATCAGCGGGACGGCCTGCTTGAACACCTCGACGAACCAGCGTTCGCCCTCCGGCAGCGCCAGGTGCAGCACGTTGATCGTGTGCGTCGCCTGCGGTTCGCCGGGGATCCAGTGCATCGGCAGGGACGCCCAGTCGAACTCGACGTCACGCGCGTGCAGGACGATCTGCTCGTGGTCGGTCATCACGACCTCCCGCTGAGCTCGTAGTCGCTCGGGTCGACCTTGCGGGTCTCCAGCCAGTAGCGCCAGGTGAAGCCCGGCCAGATCGTCCGGTTGACGCCTTTCGCGTCGAGGTACCAGCTCTTGCAGCCGCCCTGGGTCCACACGCCCTTGACGAGCTTGTCCTGGATCTCGCGCTGGAACTTCTCCTGGACGCCGGTGCGGACGTCGAGCGCGGCGGCGCCACGCGAGTCGGCGAGCTTGATCGCGTCGACGACGTAGCGCGCCTGCGACTCGATCATGAACACCACGGAGTTGTGGCCCAGCGCGGTGTTCGGGCCGAGGAGGAAGAACAGGTTGGGGAAGCCGGCGACACTGATGCCCTTGTGCGTGCGCATCCCCTCGGTGGCCCACTCCTTGGCGAGGTCGCGGCCGTCGATCCCGGTGATGTCCAGGTATTCCAAGGCATCCGTGACCTTGAAGCCGGTGCCGTAGACGATCGCGTCGACCTCGTGCTCGACGCCGTTCCCGTCGACGACGCTGTGCGCCTTGACCTCGCGCACGCCGTCGGTGTTGACGTCCACGTTGGACCGGGCGATCGCCGGGTAGTAGTCGTTGGAGATCAGCACCCGCTTGCAGCCCATGGTGTAGTCCGGGGTGACCTTCTTGCGCAGCTGGGGATCCTTGACGCCCTTGCCGATGTGGCGCTTCGCGATCACCTCGCCCGCCTTCATGATCGCGGGGTGGCCGTTGAAGCCGACGGCGCGGACTTCGAGGAACCAGTACAGCGCGTTGCGGTAGAGCCGTTGCACGCCGGGGATCCGGCGGAACGCGGTCTTGGCCCAGTTCGGCATGGCGTGGTCCGGCTTCGGCATGATCCACGGCGGCGTGCGCTGGAACAGCGTCAGTTCGGCGACGTCGGGGGCGATCTTCGGGACGAACTGGACCGCGCTGGCACCGGTGCCGACCACGGCGACCTTCTTGCCGCGCAGGTCGTACTCGTGGTTCCACTGCGCGGAATGCCAGGTCTGGCCCTTGAACTTCTCGATCCCGGGCAGCTGGGGGACCTGCGGGATGTGCAGGCCGCCGACGCCGGAGACGACGAACTGGGCTTCGATCTCACCCGACTTGGTCTGGACGTGCCAGCGGCGGGCGGTGTCGTCCCAGGTCGCGCCGGTGAGTTCGACGCCGAACCGGATCTTGCGCCGCAGCCGGTACTTGTCGGTGACGTCCTTCAGGTACTGGAAGATCTCCGGGGCGGGCGAGAACGACCGCGACCAGTCCGGGTTCTGCTCGTACGAGAACGAGTACATGTGGGACTGCACGTCGCAGGCGCAGCCGGGGTACGAGTTGTCACGCCACGTACCGCCGACCTCGTCCGCTTTCTCCAGGATCACGTAGTCGGTGATCCCGGCCTTTTCCAGCTGGATGGCCTGGCCGAGCCCGGAGAATCCGGTGCCCACGATCACGACCTTGAATCGCTCGGTCATCTGCGCCCTCCGCGTCGAGGCTTTCCTGCGCGGATGACGTTACCTGAAGTAACAGTTACTTTCTAGTACGACTTACCCGTCAGTATGTTCCGCCGAGCTTCGTGTGGTCCCAGCTCACGATCTTGGTCGGGGTGAAGACGAGCCCGATCCGCTTCGGGGCCTGCTTGCCGATGAAGGCGGCGAGCTCGCCGGGCACCGGGTCGCCCGGCTTCGCGCCCGCGTAGCGCTGCATGAGCTTGATACCCATCTGGGTGACGACGGCGGTGTCGGTGATGACCTCGACGTCGGCTTCGAGGGAGATCCCACGGAGCTTGTCGTAGCTTTCGCCGTCCTCGATGAGCACCGTGGCACGCGGGTCTCGCTCCAGGTTCTTCGCCTTCTGGGACGTGCCGTAGGTCCAGGTCGCGATGCCCGATTCGTGCGGGTAGTACCAGAGCGGCGCGAGGTGCGGGCGGCCGTTCGGGCCGATCGTCGCGACGTTGATGACCTTCTGCTCGTCGAGGTACGCGGTGAGCTCGTCGGGCGTCATGCGGATCTGGTCGCGACGGGACATACGTCAGTCCTTCCGTGTGGCGGCCCGGCCTGCCTGACCGGTTATCGAAGATTCGTACGCGCCGCGCTCCTTGATGTCCATGAGGGCGGCGGCGTCGGCCTTCTTGATCCGGCCCTTCGCGCCGATCTCGATGATCGGCGGCAGGAACGCGCGGATGAGCTTGAGCCCGCCGACCCAGCGGGGCACGTGCACGGTGCGGGCGCGTTTGTTGACCCCGGCCTGGAGGTGGTCGAGCGCGACGGACAGCGGGTAGGTCTTGCCGAGCAGGCCGGGCATGCCGGTGCGGAGCTTGCCGAAGACCGGGTGCTTGTCGGCGCTTTCGACCAGGTCGGTGCGGATCCAGGTGGGGTGCGCGACGCCGACCTTCACACCGAGGTGGGCGACTTCGGCGCGGAAGCTGTTGCAGAACGCCTCGACGCCGGCCTTCGCGGCGGCGTAGTTGGCCATGCCGGGCGCGTGGGTGATCGCGGCCAGTGAGGAGATCGCGAGCAGGTAGCCCTTGCGGTCGAGGACATGCGGAAGGGTGACGCGGAAGGTGCGCCAGACGCCGAGGAGGTCGACCTCGATGACCTTCTCGAAGGCGGCCGGGTCCACCGATCGGACGAATCCGGAGGTCGCGATGCCGGCGTTCGCGATGACGATGTCGATCCCGCCGAAGTGTTCGACGACGCCCGCGGTGGCCCGTTCGAGGTCGTCCCAGCTGGTCACGTCGGCTTCCCAGGCGTGGGCGCTGGGGCCGATCTTGTCGGCGACGGCCTGCTGTTCCTTGGCTTCGATACCGACCAGGGCGACCTTCGCGCCCTGCGCGGCCAGGCGTTCGGCGAGTCCCGCGCCGATGCCCCTCGCGGCGCCGGTGATCAGGACGACCTTGCCGTTCACGCTGTTCTTGGCCACGTTGCCTCCTCGTCCGAGCCCTAAGGCTTTCGGACGGTACCCCAACCTACCCAGAGTAAGCTACCCGCAAGTAAGTCCGCGTTCAGCGGGAAGCGGCGGTGAGGGCGTCCACCTCCTCGGAGGTGAGCGCGAGGTCGGCCGCGGGCAGGAGGTCGTTCAGCTGCTCGACCGAACGGGCGCTCGCGATGGGCGCGGTGACGGTCGGCTGCGCGAACAGCCACGCCAGCGAAACGGCCGCGACCGAGACGCCGCGATCGGCCGCGATCCCGTCGAGCGCCGAGAGGACCCGCTCACCGCGTTCGTCCAAATAGGACGAAGCGCGGGCGGCGCGCGGGCTGTCGCCGAGGTTCTCCTTCGAGCGGTACTTTCCGGCCAGGAAACCCTTGGCCAGCGCGAAATACGGCAGAATCGTCAGCCCCTCGCGCTCGACGGTCGGCGCCAGGTCGGTCTCGTATTCACGCTCGACGAGGTTGTAGTGCGGTTGCAGCGCGACGTACTTCGCCAACCCCTCGCGGTCCGAAATGGACAGTGATTCGGTCAGTCGTTCCGCCGAGTAGTTCGACGCCCCGATGTAGCGGACCTTGCCCGCGCGCACGAGCGCGTCGAAGGCCCCCAGAGTCTCCTCGATCGGGGTGTCCGGATCGTCGATGTGCGCGTAGTAGAGGTCGATGTGGTCGACCTGGAGCCGGCGCAGCGAATCCTCGGCCGCCGCCGCGATGTTCGCCGCCGACAGCCCCTTCCGCTCCTCCCACATGCCGGTCTTGGTCGCGATGACGACGTCGTCGCGACGCCCGCGCTTGGTCAGCCAGTCGCCGATGATCGTTTCGGAGCCGCCGCCCGAGTAGAGGTCGGCGCTGTCGATGAAGTTGCCGCCCGCCGCCGTGTAGGCGTCGAGGACCGCGAAGGACTGCTGCTCGTCCGCGGTCCAGCCGAAGACGTTCCCGCCGAGGTTGATGCCCTGGACGTCGAGGTCGGTGTTCCCGAGTTTCGCCATGCCTCGAACATAAGGGAAGACATCGGCGAGGGCCGGTGTTGGCTCGAAGCATGGGAATCGAACTCGGCAGGATCGGCATCTGGCAGCACGAAAGCGTGTTCACCCCGGAGCTCGCCCGCGAACTGGAGGAACTCGGCTACGGCGCCATCTGGCTCGGCGGCTCGCCGGCCGGTGACCTCGCGAAGGCGGAGGAACTCCTCGACGCGACGAAGACGATCAAGGTCGCCACCGGCATCGTCAACATCTGGAAGGACGACGCGGCGACGGTCGCCGCGTCCTACAAGCGCATCGAGGCGAAGCACCCGGGCCGCTTCCTGCTCGGCGTCGGCGCCGGGCACCGCGAGCACACCGCGGAGTTCAAGAAGCCGTACACCGCGCTGGTGGAGTACCTCGACGCCCTCGACGAGGCCGGAGTGCCCGTCGAAGGCCGCGCGCTCGCCGCTCTCGGCCCGAAGGTGATCAAACTCGCAGGAGACCGCACAGCGGGAGCCCACCCGTACCTGATGACGCCCGAGCACACGCGTCAGGCGCGGGAGATCCTCGGCGAGGGACCGCTCCTCGCGCCCGAGCAGAAGGTCGTCCTGGAGGCCGATCCGGCGAAGGCCCGCGAGATCGGACGAGGCGGCGTCGGGTTCTACCTCGGCCTCGTCAACTACACGAACTCCCTGCGGAAACTCGGTTTCACCGACGAGGACCTGGCCGGTCAGGGCAGCGACAAGCTGATCGACGCGCTGGCCGTCCACGGCGACGCCGAAACGGTCGCCCGCGGGGTCACCGCGCATATCGAGGCCGGGGCGGACCACGTGAACATCCAGGTACTGAACCAGGACCCCCTGCCGGTCTACCGCGCGCTCGCCGCCGTCCTTCTCTGACGCGACGGCTGTAGGCACCTCCCGGCCGACCTCGTACGATGCGGCCGAGAGGTGCACCAGCCTGCTTCGAGGAGGAGTAAACGATGCCCATCGCCACCCCCGAGGTCTACGCGGAGATGCTCGACCGGGCGAAGGCGAACGAATTCGCCTACCCGGCCATCAACGTGACCTCGTCGGAGACCCTGAACGCCGCCATCCGCGGGTTCGCCGAGGCGGAGAGCGACGGGATCATCCAGTTCTCCACCGGCGGCGCGGAGTTCGCCTCCGGCCAGAAGGTCAAGGACATGGTGACCGGTTCGGTCGCGCTCGCCGAGTTCGCCCAGGTCGTCGCCGCCAAGTACGACGTCAACGTCGCGCTGCACACCGACCACTGCCCGAAGGACAAGCTCGACGGCTTCGTCCGCCCGCTGATCGAGATCTCGGCGGAGCGGGTCAAGAACGGTCAGCACCCGCTGTTCCAGAGCCACATGTGGGACGGCTCCGCGATCGACCTCGACGAGAACCTCGATATCGCGCAGGAGCTGCTCGCCAAGGCCGCGGCCGCGAACATCATCCTCGAGGTCGAGATCGGCGTCGTCGGCGGCGAGGAAGACGGCGTCGAGGCCGAGATCAACGAGAAGCTGTACACCGCCGAGGGCGACTTCCTGAAGACGATCGACGCGCTCGGCTCCGGCGAGAACGGCCGCTACCTGCTGGCCGCGACCTTCGGCAACGTGCACGGCGTCTACAAGCCCGGCAACGTGAAGCTGCGCCCGGACGTGCTCAAGGGCGGCCAGGAGGCGGCGTCGAAGAAGCTCGGCCTCCCGGCCGGCTCGAAGCCGTTCGAGCTGGTCTTCCACGGCGGTTCCGGCTCGCTGCCGGAGGAGATCCGCGAGGCGGTGTCCTACGGCGTCGTGAAGATGAACGTCGACACGGACACGCAGTACGCCTTCACGCGGCCGATCGCGGACCACTTCTTCAAGAACTACGACGGCGTCCTGAAGATTGACGGCGAGGTCGGCAACAAGAAGGTCTACGACCCGCGTAGCTACCTGAAGGCCGCCGAGGCGGGCATGGCCGCGCGCATCGTCGAGGCCGCTCAGTCGCTGGGTTCGGCGGGCAACAAGCTCTCCTGACCCGCTCTGGCCCAGAGTGTCATGAAGGGTCCCCTTGGGACGGAAAACGTCCTATGGGGACCCTTCATGACATGCGCGTGAGGCCTCAGGCGACCGGCAGTCCCGTCCGCCCGCGACGCTTCTCCAGCAGCGCGTTCACCGCCCGTGTCCCCGGTCCGGCGGCGGCCCACAGCGCGCCGACCCCGACCAGGCAGACCGCGGCCGTCCAGTACGCCACCGGCGGCGCCGACTCCGTGTGCGCGTCGCCGAGGATCCACGGCCGGAACTGCGACTGCACCCACAGCATCCCGTAGCCGAACGCCGTCACCAGCAGCGTGCCCGCGCCCGCGGTCAGCAGCGGATGCCCCCGTCCGATGCGGAACGCCAGGTCGACGGCGAGGCCGACGGCGAGCAGGTAGAACGGCACGACCGAGATCGGGAAGCCCATCCCGAGCAGCAGCGGCCACATCACCAGCCGGTAGGCGAGGTAGGCGGCGGCGACCGTCGTCCCGGCCCAGCGGAAGCCGGTCGTGTACCGCGCCAGCGCGAAGATCAGCGCCATCACGCCGATGCCCCACAGCGGGTAGACCCAGTCGTCGATCGGCATCGTGAAGTACTCGACGGCCACCCGGTCGACCGGATGCCCGATCTGGTTCGCGGCGAAGTTCAGCAGCTCGGGCTCGGCCTCGGGCATGCCACGTTCCCAGGCGCGCAGGCCGAGGATGCCGTACTCCTGCTGTCCGTTCGGGAAGAACGTGTTCTCCAGGAAGAACGCCCACAGTCCGATCAGGACACCGGTGCGCGTCCTGCCGGGCTTGGCGTACTTCAGCCAGCCCGTGATCACCCCGGCCTGCATGATGCCCGTTCCGATGTAGAGCATCATGTGCGACGGGCTCCACGCGGTCAGGTCGAGACCGTTGACGCGGTGGTTGATGACGTCCAGCGGCGCCGCGATGAGGAACACCACGAGCCCGATCTGCATCAACCGCAGCGAACGCCGGTCGGCGCCCATCCCGGTGTAGGAGTGGATCGCCACCAGCACCATGATGATCACCGTGCCGACGGTGTTGATCAGATGCGGCGGGGCGAGGTCGTCCCGCAGCCACATGAAATGCCACGACATGTCCCAGGACGAGCCCACCAGTTTGAAGGCGAACGCGGCCAGCCACATCGAGTAGCAGAAGTTCAGCACCCAGTCCGGCGTCGCCTGTCCCGGCGCGCCGCGGTGCCAATGGAGTTTGAAGAACAGCCTCGTCTTCGCGATCGGGCTGCGGGGGATGACACCCGGCGAAAGGTCCCCGGTCACTTCTGTCGCCTTTGTCATGCGGGACATCTTCCCTGCTCCAGGTCACGAGATGGGCATTTGGGGTCGAAAATCGGGGTTCACCCGTAGGGGTGGTGGATTTGCGGTCGGCGTGCGAAGCAGGGCAAGGTGTGCCGCCATGATGCCGAAACGTCTTGTCGCGGCGGTGCTCGTCGCCGCCCTGGTGCTGGCCGGTGGGGGCATTCTCGGGAGCCTGTTTTTCTGATCACACGCGGTCGGCACAATGGCCCGTATGACGAATCTCCTCGGCCCCCCGCCGACGCATCTCCCCGAGCACACCGCCGCGCAGGCGGCGCTGGACGCCGGGAGCGATCCGGCCGCCGTCGCCGCCGAGCACCCTGACTACAGCGAGGCGTGGGCCGTCCTCGCCGAGAAGGCGCTCGACGCCGGCGAGACCGTCGCCGCCTACGCGTACGCCCGCACCGGGTACCACCGCGGCCTGGACCAGCTCCGCCGCGCGGGCTGGAAGGGACACGGCCCGGTGCCGTGGTCGCACCGGCCGAACCAGGGTTTCCTGCGTTCCCTCGCCGTCCTCGGCAAGGCCGCCGGCAAGATCGGCGAGACCGAGGAGTACGACCGCTGCAAGACCTTCCTCAGCGACTCGGACCCGGCCGCCGCGGAAGCCACCGGCCTCAAGTAGCGCGTGTCATGAAAGGGTCGTTCAGGACAAAAAATGTCTTGAACGACCCTTTCATGACATCCGGTGACCCCTAGAACAGCCCGCAGTTCCCCACGGCGGGCAGTCCCGCGAAGCGACCCTCAAGCCAAGCGAAAGCCTCCGGGAAAGCCCGGATAGCCCCACCGACGTGCGTGGGAACCAGCGAAGTCGAGAACTGCACCTTCGCGCCCTTCGCGCACCACGAGCGCGCCATGGTCCGGCCCTGCTCGTAGGGCACGATGTCGTCGAGTGCACTGTGGACGACCAGCGTCGGCGCGCCCGGCTTCCGCGCTCCGATGAGCTGCTCGCCGACTCGCGTCTTGTACGGCTCTTCGCCGAGGTACGCGGTCAGCGGTCTGCCGTCCTTCGTCAGGTTCTTCGACTGCGTGAACGCGTGCCCGAAGATCGCGTCCACTGTGCACTCTTGCTTGACCTTCTCGAACGCTTCCGCGCCCTTCGCGTTCAGCACCGCCGGGATGTTCAGCTCGGGGTATGCCGCGTCCATGCTCACCAGCGTGAACCCGAGGAAACCGAAGGCGTAGTGCCCGTCGATGTTCTTGCCGACCGCGGCCAGGTCCGCCGGGACGGCGCCCGCGTACGAGCCCTTCAGCTTGAGCTCGGGCGCGTACGAAGGCTGCAGTTCGGCCGCCGACGCCGAAGCGCCACCGCCCTGCGAGTAGCCCGCGGTCGCGACAGGACCGTTGTCCGGCAGGTTCGCTTCGGCCAGGCGCTGCGCCGCACGGATCGAGTCGAGGACGGCGTTGCCTTCCGCGACGCGGTTGACGTACGTGTGGACGCCGGGAGTGCCGAGGCCTTCGTAGTCGGTGACGACGACGCCGTAGCCGCGAAGCAGCAGCCCGGCGATGAAGGGCCCTTCGTACTCCATACCCGCCGAGAGGGCCTTCGACGGCGCGCACTGGTCGCCGACGCCCTGCGTCCCGGCTGCGTAGCCGATGACCGGCCGCTCGCCCGCGCCGGTCCACGCCTTCTTCGGGGTGAGGACGGTGCCGGTCACGGCGTTGGCTTTGCCGTGCGTGTCGGTGCTGCGGTACATGATCCGCTGAACGTCCGCGTCGGCCTTGATGAGTTTCACGGGATCGACGTAGAACGTGGACGGTTCGTGCCGGATGATGTCGCCGGGAGCACCCGCGGGCAGTGGCGACGGGGGGTCGTAGAAAGACGGTTCGGCGATGGCCTGCTGTGCCCCGAAGGTCAGCAGTGCCGCCACGGTGGCCGCTGAGACGGCGGCGGAAACACCGCGCCGGGATCCTGGACGCATGTTTGCTCCTCGTTGAGCACAAACATTTTCGACAGACGTGTCGAAAAAGAGAGTCAGTGAGGTGGCGCACGATGTCAAGTCCGGCGCCGAGAGGCAGACCCCGCAAACTCCCGATCGGCGAGCAGCGCGCGCGGGTGCTGAGTTCGGCCGAGGGCGTCTTCGCGGTGCATGGCGCGCAGGCCGCGACGATCGAGCAGATCGCCCGGCGCGCGGGGGTGTCCCGGCAGGCCGTCTACGAGCAGTTCGGCGACCGCGCGGCGCTGTTCGCCCAGGTCGTGGCAGACATCGAGGAACGTGCCTTCGAGGCGATCGGCGCGCCCGCCCTCGATCTCTCGCAGCCCGAGCTCCGCGCCTGGGCGCGCGCCAACTACGCCAACATGTTCGCCTTCGTGGCGGCGAATCCCGACGCGTTCCCGGTGTTGCGCGAGGCGGAACGCCTGGGCGATCCGGCCCTCACGCGGCTCCGGGAACGGCTCGCGGGGGTCTACACCGAGGCGAGCAGGCAGCGCTGGGCCCGCCACGGCGTCGATTCCGGCCGCGCGGACAAGGCCCTGGTCACGCTGTTCTTCGCGATGACCGAGGCACTCGTCCAGGCGAGCTGGGACGGTGAGCCGCCCGACGCGGACGCGCTCATCGACCTGCTCACCGAATTCACCGTCGGCGGCGTGGTCCGCCTTCGGACCGCGGCCGCCGACGTGATGGAAAGACTGCGTTAGGCCGCGATGGCTTCCAGGGACTTTTCCGCCTCTTCGGCGACCGCCACCAGGTCCGGTGACGAGACGACCCGGTTGCGGCCATTGCGTTTGGCCGCGTAGACGGAGGCGTCCGCCGAGGCCATGACCTCGTCGATCGTCCGGCCGTCGAACGGGAAGGCCGCGACGCCGACCGACGCGGTCCGCTGCTCGATGACCACCGGGGTGCCCTCGTTGTCCTGGGTCTTGATGACCATTTCGCTGATCCGCTGCCGGATGCGCTCGGCAACCGCGACGGACTCTTCCTTCGACGACGAGGTCAGCAGCACGACGAACTCCTCGCCGCCGAACCGGCCGGCGAGGTCCTGCGCCCGGGTTTCGGCCTTGACCAGCGCCGCGACGCCCTTGAGCACGTCGTCGCCCGCCAGGTGGCCGTAGGTGTCGTTGATGCTCTTGAAGTGGTCGAGGTCGATCATCAGCGCGCCGAACTGGCCGTTTTCGCGCTCGGCGCGGGCGACCTCACGGACGGCGCCCTGCTGCCAGGTCGTGGCGTTGAGCAGCTGGGTCTTCTGGTCGGTGGTGGCGAGCTCTTCCAGCTGCTTGATCAGCACCGAACGCTGCAGCAGGTAGAGCGGCAGGAAGACGAGCAGCACGAGCACCGGCTGATGTGGCAGCACGGCGAGCACGAGCGCGCCGATGCAGACGGTGGAGGCTTCGAGGATGTTGTCGTCCCAAGAGCCGAGGAGCGTCTGGACGGTCGCCTTCTTGGGTGCCGCGAAGTACAGGCCCGTGCCGGTGAAGACGGCGTTCATCAGGAAGAAGGCGAGGCTCGCGGCACAGATCGCCGTCACCGACGCCACGTCGGCGCCGACGGCCTGCACGGCCCCCCAGGCGGCGAACGCGGTCAGCGTCATCGATGTGGCGTTCGCCACAGTCCGATGGGGATTGACCGTGCGAAGGCCCGCCCAGCTGCGGTATCCGAGGTGCAGGTAGATCGCTGTGACGAGAAGCGCGGTCAGCTGCGGCGGCAGCAGAATCGCACCCGGCAGCACCCAGACCGAGGTCATGTTGATGTGCGGGGTGACGCTCATGCTGCGGCGCTGCCGCTCGATCCGGCGGGTCGCCTCGGTGTGCGCGATGGCGAGCCCGGCGAGCAGAAAACAGAGCAGGACCTGCGAAGACGTGATGGCGATGGATGCTGCGAAGACCCCCGTCAGTGCCAGCATCATCGCCACGGAAAGCCCGGTGTAGGCGATCCAGTTCGTGGGCCTCTTCCACAGCTCCCACGTCAGTACCGTGAGAGCCGAACGATGTCCAGCGCGTTCCTCCGATGTGATCATCTTTCCCCCTGACTCTTGCGTCATTCTCCGAAACCCCCTACTTACGGACAGCTTCTACCGACTTGCGGGCTGTCGACAAGCTCCCTAGGTGTGTACTTTTCTCTGAGAGGTCGAGGGAAAGGTGCCAGCGATGGCCGGTAGGGATCAGTGAACTGGGGCGCGTGCCACAAGGCCGCGCGATCGGGCCGGCGCGTGGAACACCTCAATGTTCTGCGCGTGCGGCGTCTTTTTCCTGCCACCGTTCCGGATCACCGCTGAGGGTTCGCCACCAGCTCAGGGCCAGCGGAACGGTCATCAGCAATCCCGCAAGCCCGAAGACGCCGACGGTCGACTGCGGGCCCACCTGATCCGCCAGGATGCCGCCGATCAGGGGACTCACGCCCATCGTCGTGGTCAATCCGGTGTTCGACAGGCCCATCACCTGCGCGCGGCTCTCGTCGGGCACGGCCAGCGTCAGTGACGCCGTCGCCTGCATCAGCGCCACCGTGCCGAAACCGCCGCAGAACACGAACAGCACGATCGACGACAGCGGGCCGGGCTGCAGGAAGCACAGCAGCAGCGGGATCGCCGTCAGCGCGGAAAGCGGCCCGATCAGCTTCGGTCTGACGTGTGCGGGGACCCAGCGCGAGTAGATGAACGCGCCGATCACGCTGCCGATCGGGTCGGCCGCGAGCAGCAGGCCGATGACTTCGGGGCCGCCGCCCGACGCCGCGACATAGGGCGCCGCGATGCCCTCGTACACCGGCAGCAGGCCCATCAGCCAGGTGAACAGCAGCAGCGAGCGCAGTCCCGCGCTGGCGAAGACGATCTTCCCGCCCGAGCCGATCGACGCGAAGAACGACTTGCGCTTCTCGCCGGACGCCGCGGCCGGGCGCGTGACAAGCCCGAATCGGACGAACAGCGCCGAGGCGACGAAGGTGACCGCGTCGAGCGCGAGGGCGATGTGGGGTTCGAGCGCGGTCAGCAGGAGGCCGCCGCCGGCGAACCCGGCGAGCTGCGCCGATTGGACGGTCATGCTGCGGATCGCCATGCCGACGACGAACCGGTCGCCTTCGAGGATCTGCGGCAGCAGGGCGAGCTGGGCGGCCTTGAACGGCGGGTTCAGCAGCGAAACGGCGCCGACGAGGACGCACAGCACCCAGAACGGCAGGACCGGGACCGCGACCAGCGCGATCAGCGCGGCCCGTAAGAGGTCGACGACCATCATCACGGTCCGGCGGGGGAAGCGGTCCGCGAACCCGGTGAGGAAGATGCCGCCGAGCAACGACGGGGCGTAGGTCAGCGCGTAGGTGAGACCGGTCAGGGTCGCGGAACGGGTTTCGGTGAAGACGAGGACCGAGAGGGCGACCCTGGCGAGTTGGTCGCCGAAGATCGAGAAAAGCTCGGCGAACCAGAGCGAACGGAACTCGGCTACACCGAACACCTCTCGGTAAGTGACCCGTCCGGCCGAAGCCATGTTGCCCCCAATAGGGTCCTTATTACGCGACAAACTCGTGACCGAGAGTAACGCGGTCACGAGCTCGTCACGAAGCGTCATTCGTTCACGTAAGTGTCTCCTGACTGTTGGTGATTGGCTAGGTTCTTTCGCCGGGTTTCTGGAGTCGGAGATCTTTTTCGTGGATCAACGGTCGAACGCGAAAATGTCCCGATCACCGGAAACATGGTCCAGACCTGCGGCTTTCGGTCCTTTCGAGCCTCGGCCCGGGAGAATTCGGACATCCCCGCGTCATCGGCCCGGGTGAGCCGGCATCGCTGAAACGGAGGCGTCGGAGCCCTCGCCTCCCGTGTGCGGAGTGTGTCCGATGCCCGCTTCGACTCCGCTGAGCGAGCGTCACGGTGCCCGCCGAATGGATGACGGGACCGCCATCCGGTGGAGTGAACGGCTCAGCCGTCGACGGCGAGCACCTCCCTGGCCGAAGCGGCCTGCTCGACCTTCGCCGCGTCGCGTTTGGCGACCTCTTCGCGCACGATCGGGATGACGTGACGGCCGAAGTCGATCGTGTCGCCGAGCATGTCGTACCCGCGCGCCGAGAGGATGTCGACACCGAGGTCGTAGTAGTCGAGCAGGGCCTGCGCGACGGTCTCGGGCGTGCCGACCAGCGCGGTGGAGTTCCCGGCGCCGCCGGTCGCGGCCGCGGTCGGCGTCCACAGTGCCCGGTCGAACCGCTCGCCGTCGGCGGCGACCGCCAGGAGCCGCTGCGAGCCGGTGTTCTCGGGGCTCGTGAGCGAATGCCGCCGGGTCAGCTGCCTGCCGCCGCTCGTACGGGCCTTGATGGCGTCGACCGTGCGATACGCCTTCTCCCAGGCGAGCTCCTCGGTCGGCGCGATGATCGGGCGGAACGCGACCTGGATCCGCGGCACGTCGGTGCGGCCGGCGGCCCTCGCCGCGGCCTTGACGGACTCGATCTGCTCGGCCGTCTGCGCGAGGGGCTCGCCCCAGAGGCAGAAGATGTCCGCTTCGGCCCCGCCCACCGCATACGCCGCCGGAGACGAGCCACCGAACGAGACGCCCGGGCGTGGTTGCTGCACCGGGCGGACGTCGAGGACGAAGTCAGCGAAGCGGTAGTGCTCGCCTTCGTGGTCGAAGGGCTCTTCGGACGTCCACGCCTTCTTGACGATCTGGATGTACTCGCGCGTGCGTGAGTAGCGCTCGTCCTTCGTGAGGTAGTCGCCTTCGCGCTGTTGCTCGTGGTCGCTGCCGCCGGTGATGAAGTGGACCGTGAGCTTGCCGTCCGTGAGCTGGTCCAGCGTGGCGAACGTCTTCGCGGCGAACGTCGGGTACGAGACGTTCGGCCGGTGCGCCAACAGGATCTGGAGCTTGTCGAGCTTCGCCGCGACGTACGCGGCCGCCTGCGCCGGGTCCGGTCCGCTGGAGCCGTACGCGAACAGCACCCTGTCCCAGCCGAATTCTTCGTGCGCCCGCGCGAGGCGCAGCGTGTAGTCCTTGTCGAAGACGCCGCCCGTGCGCGGATGTGTCTCCGAACCGTCGTTGGTGCCCCCGATACCCAGGAATTCGACCGGCATCGTCCGTCCCTCTCGTCCGTGTCCCCCTGCACGACGAGTACGCCCGGGTTCCTCGGCGTGGCAACGAGTTCCGCTCCTTGAGAACCCGCACGCGACCAGGAATCCCGGCGTAGCTTCGGCTTCGTGAGTACCGCAGACCTTCCCTACGTGCTCGCGGTGGTCGGCGCCGGTCCACGTGGGGTGGGCGTGCTCGAACGGCTCGGCGCGAACGCCGCGGAGCTGCTCGGCGGGCGACGGCTGATCGTGCATCTGGTCGACCCGTTCCCGGCGGGCCCCGGGCGGGTCTGGCGGTACGAGCAGTCGCCGCTGCTGCGGATGAACTCGATGCCCGAAGACGTCACGGTCTTCACCGACGACAGCGTCGAGATCGACGGCCCGATCCGGCCCGGTCCTTCGCTGATCGAGTGGGCGCGGCAGGTCCGCGCGGGCACGCTCGGCGCCGAGGTCGACGACAGTCTGCGCGCCGAACTCGGGGCCCTGCAAAGCGATCACTTCCCGACGCGACGGCTGCAGAGCGCGTACCTCGCGTGGTTCCACCGCAAGGTCCTCGCCGAACTGCCGTCCGGGATCGAGGTCGTCGAGCACCGGACCCGCGCGGTGCGGCTCGAAGACGGCGAGCCGCAGAAGCTCTGGCTGGAGGACCGCGCGGAACCTCTCGAAGCGGACGCGGTCCTGTTCACCGTCGGACATCTCGACGCCGAACCGGACGAACGCGAAGCCGAACTCGCCGGCTTCGCCCTCCGCCACGACCTCGCGTACTACCCGGCCGGTTACACCGCCGACGTCGACTATTCGGCGATCCCGCCCGGGGAAACCGTGCTGGTGCGCGGGTTCGGTCTCGCTTTCGTGGATCTGATGCTGCTGCTGACCGAAGGCCGCGGCGGCCGCTTCGAAGAGCAGGCTTGCGGCGGGCTGAAGTATCATCCCAGCGGCGCCGAGCCCGTGCTGCACATCGGTTCGCGCCGCGGAGTGCCGTATCACGCGAAGATCGGCTACCGGCTGCGCGGGAAACCGGCGCAGTTGCCGCGTTTCTTCGACGCGTACGCCATCGAGAAGCTTTGCGCCCTGCCCGGCCCCCTCGACTTCCGCCGCGATGTCTGGCCGTTGATCTCGAAGGAACTCGCCTGGGCCTACTACCACGAACTGTTCACCGCCCACCCCGAACGAGTGCGCCTGGACTTCGCCGTCTTCGCCGACGCCTTCGCGGACGCGGCACCCGGCGAGCTCGACGCGCTGATCGCGCGAGCGGTCCCGGCGCCGGACGACCGGCTCGATCTGGACCGGCTCGACCGGCCGATGGCGGGCGCCGAATTCGGCACCGCGGAGGAATACGGCAAAGAACTGCGCGAGTACGTCGAAGCGGACCTGAGCCGCCGGGCGGACGTCGAATACAGCGCGGATCTGGGCGCGTTCACGGCGTTGTTGTCCGTGATGGGCCAGCTCCCCGCGCTGGTGCAGACCGGCAGGCTCGACGCGGTCTCCCAACTGTCCGATTTGGATGGCTGGTTCCTCGGCTTCTTCTCGTACTTCGCGAGCGGGCCGCCGCCGCGGCGGCTCGAAGAACTGCTCGCGCTCCAGGAAGCCGGGCTCGTTTCCTTCCTGGGCGCCGAAACCCGCGTGTCGGCCGATGAGGGACGCCGGGCGTTCGTCGCTTCCGGCGCGAGCTTCCCCGGCGAGACCGAGGCGCGGACGCTCGTCGAAGCGCGGCTTCCCGAGCCGAGCATCACCCGGGCTTCCGATGTCCTTTTGCGACAGTTGCGCGACAGCGGCGCTCTCGGCGAGGAAGCCGTTCTCGACGCTGTCACCGGCGAAAGGCTGCTCGCCGGTCGCATCCACACCCGCGTCTCCGACGGCCGGATGCTCGACGGCGACGGACGTCCGCATCCGCGCCGGTTCGCCCTCGGTCCGCACACCTCCGCGCGATCCGCCGGGGCGTTCACCCGGCCGCGGACCAACGCGATCTCGTTCCGGCAGAACGACCGCGTCGCGCGGGAGATCCTGTGGCTCGTGAGTGGCAAGTGCCGTTAGAACGGCATGTCTGAGTTCAGGACATCGTGAACAGTTGATGTTTCAGGACATCGTGAACACTTGACCGGCCTGTCGGCGTGGTGACCAGGGGGTTCGTGGT
>NZ_JBFBGL010000062.1:0-47587 GCF_040684635.1 Amycolatopsis sp. NPDC089917
TCAGCCCGCCGGCGTGACGAATCCGGTGTCGTACGCCTTGATCACCGCTTGGATGTCCCGCAAGTGGCTTTCGCGACGCCGTCCGGAGGAGTCCGGCTTCGCCTTTCCACCGGCTTAAACCGGTTGCGGATGGGGCGCCGTCGTTCTTAGTGTCGCTTATGGTCACCACCTTGCGAGCGCTCGAATTCGCCGCGCACGACCCACAAGGCCTGGAGCGGTTCTGGTCCGGCCTTCTCGGCCCGGCAATCGACGACACCGGCTTCCGTCTCTCCTTCAGCCAGCGCGACGAACCGAAGAACCGCCAGAACCAGATGCATTTCGACCTGACGAGCGAGTCCCTCGAAGACCAACGGCGGACCGTCGCGAAAGCGCTCGAACTCGGCGGACGGCACATCGACATCGGCCAGCTTCCGGAAGAGCGGCACGTGGTGCTCGCCGATCCCGAAGGCAACGAATTCTGCGTCATCGAGCCGGGCAACGGCTTCCTCGCCGGCTGCGGTTTCGTCGGAGCCGTCGCGAGCGACGGCTCGCGGGAGGTCGGCTGTTTCTGGGGCGAGGCGCTCGGCTGGCCGCTGGTGTGGGACCAGGATCAGGAGACCGCGATCCGGTCGCCTCACGGCGGCCCGAAGATCACCTGGGGCGGCCCGCCGTTCACGCCGAAAACCGGCCCGAACCGGCTCCGTTTCGTCCTCGACGGCCCCCTCACGGAGGTCGAGCGGCTGGTCTCGCTCGGCGCGACCCACCTCGGCACCGGCGAAGACGGCCGGGTGGAAATGACGGATCCCGACGGCAACGAGTTTTCCGTCGTAGTGCTTGGCTAGCCTCCGCGGTGTGGACATGAGAGCCGTGGCCGAGAGCCTTGTCGCCGGGGAACGCGTCAGCGCCTGGGACCTGAACGACGCGGGACCGGACGATTTTCCCGAGCTGCGCGAAATCCGGCGCACCGGGAATCAGGCGCTGCGCAACGCGGCACGCGCTCTGTTGTTCGGGCTGGGCGGCCCGGAAGCGCTCGGCGAGGACGACCTCACGCTCCTCCGCCGTCTGATCAAGAGCAAGATCGCCGTCGAAGTCCCGCTCGCGATGCGGAGTTGCGAGTTCTGGTACGCCATCCCGACCACGGATCAGGCGGCGGTGCTCGACGCGTTCGGACTGTCCGACGCGGAGCCGGTGACCATGTCGCTGGGCACCGAGATCTGGAACCAGCACTACCACGGCTCCGGGCATCAACGGTGTGCCCGGCTCTACGTCAGCCCGGCGCTCGACGGATGGACACTCGTCTTCGGCAGGCCGTCGGACGATCAGCACCCCGCGGACGTCACCGGGGAAAGCTCCTGGAGCATCGAGCCGCGCGAGCAGTACCAGGCCATGCTCGCGAACGAGAAGGTCCGGCGCGGAGTGGATCGTGACCGCTGCGTCGCGTTGAGCCGCCGGTTCGGCGCGGCGCAGCTGTACTGGCGCAGCCATGGGGATTCCACGACGTCGTGGTGCGTCGCCGAAAAGGGCGAGCTGGTCCGGTTCTACGACGTCTCCGCACCCGAGGAGTCGGCCGGCGAACTCGCGGCCGAGAACGGCTACCTCCTCCCCCACGAGGACACCCCGCTGCCCGAAGGCTGGGCCGACGACATCGAGCACACCGACGATCCCTTGGACTGGCAACGGGAATGGGTCCGGCGCCACCGGCGGCTCAAAGCGGAACTCGGGCTTCCGGACCACTGCGACGCGGACACGATCGCCGAAGCGCTTTCGGTGCACCCGGGCAAGATCGGCCCGCACACCCGCGCCGAAGGGCACGGGGTCATAGCACTCACCAGATGTGGCCGGGAGTATGGCCACCCGCGAACCTTGTTGCGGGGCCTGGCTTACCCGCCCGCGCCGGAACGGCCTTCGTTTCTCGACGAGGACCAGACCTGACGAAGCACAGGTACGTTCGGCCATACGGCACAGGATGGAAATTGGTCTACACCTATTGACGCGCGCCCGGTGCCCGGCTCAAGCTGCTCTGACCGAGGGCCATCTTCCACTGTCGGAGGTTCGGCGTGCCAAGGAGAACCAGAAAACTACTCCCCCTGCTGGCGTCGCTCATCACGCTGGCCGGACTCATGATCGTCGTCATCAGCCCCTCCGCGTCGAGTGCGGCAGGCCACGAGGACTGCCGTCCCGACGGGCTGTACCGGACACCCGGCGTCGACACCCCCTACTGCACCGTCTACGACACCACCGGCCGGGAAAACCTGGGAGAAGGGCATTCCCGCCGGGTGATCGGCTACTTCACCAGCTGGCGCACCGGCAAGAACGGCGCGCCGGCGTATCTCGCGAGCAACATCCCGTGGACCAAGGTCACCCACCTGAACTACGCGTTCGCGCATGTCGACGCGCAGAACAAGGTGTCGGTCGGCGCCCCGGGCCCGAACAACGAGTCCATCGGCATGGAATGGCCGGGCGTGCCCGGCGCGGAGATGGATCCGGCGTTCCCCTACAAGGGACATTTCAATCTGCTGAACAAGTACAAGAAGCAGTACCCGAACGTGAAGACGCTGGTTTCGATCGGCGGCTGGGCGGAGACGGGCGGCTTCCTGAACCCGGACGGCACGCGCAACGCGTCGGGCGGGTTCTACAAGATGACGCAAAGCCAGGCGAGCATCGACACCTTCGCCGATTCCGTCGTGAAGTTCCTGCGCGACTACGGATTCAACGGCGCGGACATCGACTACGAGTACGCGACGTCGGCGAACTACGCCGGAAACCCGGACGACTACTGGATCGCGCAGGCCAACCGCGGCACGCTGTGGGCGGGCTACGAGAACCTGATGCGCACGCTGCGCCAGAAGATCGACCAGGCGGGTGCCGCCGACGGCAAGCACTACCTGCTGACCGCGGCCGTCCCCGCGTCCGGCTGGCTGCTGCGCGGCCAGGAGGTCTACGGCGTCACGCAGTATCTCGACTACGCCAACATGATGAGCTACGACCTGCACGGCGCGTGGAACCAGTTCGCCGGGCCGAACGCGGCGCTCTACGACAACGGCAAGGACGCGGAACTCGCGCACTGGCAGGTGTACACGACACCGCAGTACGACGGTCAGGGCTATCTCAACACCGACTGGGCCTACCACTACTTCCGCGGTGCCATGCAAGCCGGCCGGATCAACATCGGCGTCGGGTTCTACACCCGGGGCTGGCAAGGCGTGTCCGGCGGGACGAACGGACTGTGGGGCAACGCGCCACTGCCGGATCAGAAACAATGCCCGCCCGGCACCGGATCCCAGGTCGGATCGACCGTGCCGTGCGGCAACGGCGCGATCGGCATCGACAATCTCTGGCACGACATGAGCCTGACGGGCGCCGAGGTACCGGCGGGCGCGAACCCCATGTGGCACGCGAAGAACCTCGAGAACGAGATCACCCCGGACTACCTGGAGAAGTACGGGCTGGATCCGAAGAACAACCCGAAGGACCGGCTCTCCGGGACCTACAACCGGTACTACGACAACTCGATGGTGACGCCGTGGCTGTGGAACAACGACAAGAAGGTGTTCCTGTCCACTGAGGACGAAGAGTCCCTCGCCACGAAGGCGAAGTACGTGTCCGACAAGGGCATCGGCGGCATCATGATCTGGGAACTGGCGGGCGACTACGCCTTCGACGACGCCAAGAAGCAGTACTTCATGGGCGACACGCTGATCACGAAGATCAACGACGGCCTGCGCGGTGCCGCCCCGTACGGCGCGTCCAAGTCGTCGCGTCCGGCGCCTTCGTCGGTGCTGAACGCGAACGTCAAACTGACCGGGTTCGCGCTGGGCGACGCGAACTACCCGATCACCCCGCAGATGCGCATCACCAACAATTCGACCACCGCCATCCCCGGTGGGACGAAGATCGAGTTCGACTACGGCACGAGCGCGCCCGGCAGCATGTCCGACCAGTCCGGCTTCGGCCTGTCGGTCACGAGCAAGGGCCACAGCGGGCCCAACGTCGGCGGTATGAAGGGCGACTTCCAGCACGTGGCGGTGACCGTGCCGTCCTGGCAGACCATCGCCCCGGGTGCCACGGTCGAGATCCGGCTGAACTACTACATGCCGATCGCGTCGCCGTCGAACTTCACGTTCACCTTCGGCGGGACGACCTACGCGATCGCGTCGGACAACCCGCGTGGCGGCGGTGCCCCGCCGACGACGACCACCACGCCGACGGGAACCACGACCACGTCACCCACCACCACGACCAGTCCGACGACCACGACCCCGACCACCACCACCCCGACGACGACCACCTCGGTGCCGTCCGACGCCTGGAAGCCGAACGTCGATTACACGACCGGCACCCGGGTGACCTACAACGGCGCGGCTTACGTGTGCCGTCAGGGCCATCGGTCCCTGCCGGGCTGGGAGCCGCCGAACGTGCCTGCCCTCTGGACAGCCGCTTAGACCCCGGCAGCGCGTAAGCGTCGTGAGCGGCGATTCGGGTTCTAACCCGAATCGCCACTCACGACCCCGACGCTCTAGTAACGCCCGGCCGTCAACGTGTCGAAGTCCGGGAAGTCCCCCGCCAGCGTGGCGCCGGTGAAGTTCCCGACCCATCCGCCGTCGTCGTGGAAGAACCGGACGGACACGTAATCCGGCCGCGTCCCCATGTCGAACCAGTGCGTGGTGTTCGCGGGCACGCTCAGCAGGTCCCCCGCCTCGCACAGCACCGCGTACACCTTGCCGCCGACGTGCAGGTAGAACACGCCGGACCCGCGCGCGAAGAAGCGGTCTTCGTCATCGTCGTGGGTGTGCTCGGCGAGGAACTTCTGCCGGGCTTCGGCGGCCTCGGCCGCCCAGCCGGGCTCGTCGGACGGCGTCATGCGGACGGCGTCCACGAAGGTGTAGCCCTCGGCCGCCGAGACCTTGCCGATCTGCTCCTCGTAGGCGGCCAGCACCTGCTCGGGCGTCACTTCGCGCGGCAGGTCCTCGACGAGGTCCCACCGTTCGAACCGGACGCCGAGCCGCCCCAGTTCCCCGGTGATCACGGCCGGGTCCTCGGTCCTGAGCGCGATCTCGTCGGGCCGGTCGTCCGGCCACACGGACAGCAAGGTCATCGCACTCCCCTTTCCTCGGTCACGAGTCTTGTCTCTACCCGGAACCGGAGCAACCACTCCAAACATTCCAGGCGATGACGAGCGTGGCGCAGGTCATCGCCCCACACGTAGATCCCGTGCCGCGCGACGATCACCGCCGGCGTGTCCGCCCGGAACCCCGCCTCGAACGCGTCGCCGAGGACGCGCATGTCCTGGCCGTTGGCGATCACCGGGATCGTCACCAGGTCGTCGTGCGCGGCGCGGCCGAAGCCCTTGAGCATCTCCAGGTCTCGCAGTTCGACGCCGTCCGGCCAGTGCTCGGCGGCCACCACGGGAGCGAGCGCGTGCACATGGATCACCGCGCCCGCGCCCGACACCGCCGCGATCCGGGCGTGCAGCCCGGCCTCGGCCGAGGGCACCTTGCCCGGCTGCGGCTGGTCGGCGACGGCCAGCCCGTCCTCCCCGACCACCACGACGTCGTCGCTGGTCAGCTCGCCTTTGTCCCGGCCGCTGACGGTGACGGCGACCCGCAGCGGATCGCGTCCGAGCACCACCGACAGGTTGCCCGAAGTGCCCCGCATCCAACCAAGCCCGGCGAAGCGGGCGGACTCCTCGGCCAGCGCGCGCCCGGCGAGTTCCAAGACACTCACAGCGGGACGACCTTGATCTCGTCGAACGTCCGGATCGTCCGGTGCGTCCCGAAATCGGCGTCGCCGAACGGCTCGCCGTCGCGGGCGAGGCCGACGGTCTGCCAGCCGTCGGCGGCGGCCCCGTCGAGTTCGGCCGGGACGTCGGAGAAGAACACGACGTCGCCCGGCTCGGCCTCCAGCGCGGAGGCGATCGCGCGATACGACGGCGCCTCGCGTTTCGGTCCCGCGTTGACGGTGTCGAAATGCTTCTCGAACAGGCCGGTGACGTCGCCGTCGGTGGTCCGCGAGAACGACGCGACCTGCCCGGCGACCGAACCGGAGGAGAACACCGCGAGCCGCAGCCCGGACTCGTGCCACGACCGCAGCGCCGGGGTGACATCGCCGAAGAACTCCGTCGTGAGGTCACCGTCGGCGTACCCGCGCTGCCAGATGAGGCCTTGCAACGTCTTCAGCGGCGCGATCTTCTGGTCCGCGTCCATCCAGCCGTGCAGCACCCCCACGACGTCCACTGTGGACGCGTCCGTCGGGAGCCCGCCGAGTTCCTTGATCCGCGCGACGGCGTCGACGACCTCGGGGTCGTCCAGGTGCTCGTCGATCCACGGGCCCAGCCGCGGGCGCGCGTAGTCGTAGAGGGTCACGTGCACGTAGCTGGTGGCGGTCAGCGTGCCCTCGATGTCGAGGACCACCCATCGGGCGGTCAGCGTTGCGGTCACTGGTTCGCTTCCCCTTCTGCGTAGTACTCGCTGAGTCTTCCGGGTTCGAAGGCCCCGCGGTCGGTCACCACCGCGGTCACGAAACGCGGTGGTGTGATGTCGAAGGCCGGATAGTGCCCACGGACGCGTTCGCTGGCGACGCGGTGGCCGAGCGCGCTCAGCACCTCGTCGCCGTCGCGGTATTCGATCGGCACGTCGGCGCCGGTCGGTGTCGCCTGGTCGGGCGCCTGGACCATCGCGTAGAACGGCACGCCGAACGCCTCCGCCGCCACCGCGAGTCCCAGGGTGCCGATCTTGTTGACGACGTGCCCGTCCATGGCGACGCGGTCGGCCGCGGTCACCAGCGCGCCGACCTCACCCGACGACAGCACCGCGGCGCCCATCCCGTCGGTGATCAACCGGGTGTCGGCGCCCATCTCGGCGAGGGTCTCGGCGGTCAGCCGCGCGCCTTGCAGGTACGGCCGGGTTTCCGTGCAGAGGAAGGAGAACTCCTTGCCCTGCCGCCGCGCCGCGAGCACGAATTCGACCAGGTACAGATCGGCCCAGCAGTGCGTCAGCACCGTTGCGCCGTCCGGCACCGACGAGGCCGCGTGCTCGCCGAGCGCACGGCTGCGCGACCGGTACAGCTCGTCACCCGCTCGCGCACCCGCTGTCGCGGCTTCGACGAGGTCGCCCGTCGATTCGTCCACTTCGGACAGTACGGCGGCGACGGCCTTGCGCAGGTGGTTGTTGGTCTTGCGGGTCGCGACGATCCGCTCCCCCGCCCGCTCCAGATACGCGCGGGCGTCGGCGCGGCCGGACGCCTCACGAGCGGCGAGCACCATCGCGCCCAGCGCGGCGAAGTACGGTCCGGACGACTGAGTGACCATGTCCTCGATGGCCACCGCGACCTCCTCCGAAGTCCGGCAGAGCACCCACTCCCGCTCGAACGGGAAGACCCGGCGGTCGAGGATGTGCACGCCTTCGTCGTCGAGGCGGACGCTTTCGGCGAGGATCGGCAGCGTCATCAGCTGTACCCCGAAAGGCACGGCGGGATCGCGTTGAGGAAGTGGTCGCCGACCTCGCGGGCCTTGTAGGTCACGGGGTCGTGCAGGGTGAGTGTGCGGGCGTTGCGCCAGAAACGGTCGAAGCCGTACTTGGTCGCTGTGGCCCGCGCGCCGGTGAACTCGAAGACCTTGCTCGTGGTCTCGACGGCGGCCCGGCTCGCGACGATCTTCGCCGACGAGATGGCGATCGCCGCTTCGGCTCGCTCGGCCGGGGTCAGGTCGAAACCGCGCTCGTCGGCCTCGCCGAGCGCCGAAACCGCGGCGTCGACGGCGAATCCGGCCGCCCGCGCCGTCGCGACCAGCTCGCCGTAGCCGGCCAGGATGTACGGATCCTGGGTCGCTTTGTCCACATCGGACAGTGTCCAGGCCCGTGCGGTCCCCCGTGTGTACACCGCCGCGGCGTCGAGCGCGCCGGTCGCGAGGCCGACGTACACCTGGGCCAGCATGAGCTGGAACCCGATCGCGGCGAGGGAGATCCGGGGAACCTTCGGGTCCGACTGGTCCTCCGGCTGGGCGCCGAGGACATCGTCGTGAGCGACCCAGGCGGCCTCGAACCGCACCGCGCCGCTCGCGGTGAGCCGCTGGCCGATGTTGTCCCATTCCCCGGGGAAGGTGATCCCATCGGCCCGCGCGTCGACGACGAACGTCAGCTTCTCGCCGTTGTCCGTCCTCGTCGCGCTGACCACCAGGCGATCGGCGACGGCCGCGCCGGTGGCGAAGGTCTTGGTGCCTTCGACGGTGAATCCGCCGTCGACCGGGGTCAGCAGCAGGGCGGCGTCGAGCGGATTGCTCACGCCCGCCCAGAACCAGCCCGGTTCGCTCGCCGCGCGCGGCCCGAACAGGCCGGTGCGCCACAGCTGCAGATAGTGGTAGCCGAGCAGATGCCCGACCGACGCGTCCGCGGCCGAGACGATCCGGGTGGCCTGGTTCGCGGCCGCCCAGCCGGCGGTGCCGAGCAGGGGCAGGAGCCCGGACTCGCGCAGCAGGCCGACTTCGCGCACCGGAAGACGCCCGGCGAGGTCTCGTTCGGCGGCGTCCGCCACCAGGGTGCTCGCCAGCTCGTGCGCCGCTTTGCGCCACACTTCGGTCATTCCGCCCCCTCCAACTCGACCAGCGCGTCGAGCGCCACGCGGGTCGCCCTCGCCACCCCGTCCGCCACGACGTCGCGGTGCGGGTCGTAGGCCGACGGGTCGGGATGCTCGGGCCGCGCGTCGCCGTCGATCACGAGCACACCACCGGCCCGCAGGCCGCGCAATGCCGCGAACACCAGCAGCGTGGAGAGTTCCATCTCAATGGCGATCACCCGCGCGGCCAGGTAGTCGGCCATCGGGAGGGTCAGGACCAGCGGACTGAACGCCGCCCGCGTCCACACCACGCCCCGGTGCGCCTCCGGGGCGGCGCGGCTCAGCGCCACGACGGCCTCCGGGGTGGCGAACGCCGGGTACTCGGGGTGGATCAGCTGCTGGGTGACGCCGTCGTCGCGGACCGCGGCCTCGGCGATGACGAGGTCGCCGTCGGTGATCCCGTCGGCCAGCGAACCGGCGGTGCCGAGCCGGAGGAACGTGCGGACGCCCGCCTCGGCCAGCTCGCCGAACTGGCACAACGCGCCCGGGCCGCCGACGCCGTGCGAGGACACGACGACCGGGACGCCCTTCCAGGTGCCGGTGTAACTGCGGTACTCGCGGTTCTGGCCGACGAGAACGGCACCTTCGAGTGACTCGGCCACCGCGGTCGCGCGGTCCGGGTCGCCCACGACCAGCGCGCGGGGCGGCAGTCCGTGCCGGGGGATCTTGGTGATGGGCAGGACGTCGCTCACGCGGGTTGTCCCTTCTTCCGCTTGAGGTTGGACAGGAACAACGCCACGAGCGTGACGACATAGGGAGCGGCGTCGGTGGCCTGCTGCGGCAGCCCGATGCCCTGCAAGCGGAAGCCGAACGCCTCGGCGAGGCCGAACAGCAGCGCCGCGAGGAGCACCCCGAGCGGATGCGCGCGGCCCAGCATGACCGCGACGACGGCGATCCAGCCGCGGCCGGCGGTCATGTTCTCGGCGAACAGCGTCACCGAGCCGAGCGCCAACTGCGCGCCGCCGAGACCGCAGAGCGCTCCCCCGGCGAGGATCACTCCGTAGCGGTACTTGGTCACGTTGACGCCGAGGCTGGACGCGGCCTCCGGGCGTTCGCCGACACCGCGCAACCGCAGGCCCCACGGGTGCCGGTACAGCAGCACCGCGAGCGCGGGCACGGCCAGCCAGGACAGGTAGACCAGCAGCGACTGCCCCGGAATCGGGCCGAACTGGCCGAGCCCCTGCAAGGTGGGGTCGCTGAACGAACCCTCCGTGCCGAAGACCGTCCGGATCAGGAAGCTCGTCAGCCCGACCGCGAGCAGGTTGCTCGCGACGCCCAGCACGATCGGGTCGCCGTCGAAGGTGATCGACCCGATCGCGAGGATCAGCGAGTACGCCGTCGCCGCGATCACCGCCACGACGACGCCGATCCAGGCGCTGCCGGTGTACCAGCTCCCGGCGACGGCGCCGAAGCAGCCGACCAGGAGCGAGCCTTCGAGGGAGATGTTGAAGACCCCTGCCCGCTGGCACAGCGCGCCCGCGAGGGCGGCGAACAGGATCGGCGTCAGCGCGGTGAGCGCCGAGGAGAACAGGCTCGCGTCGATCATGCCCGCCTCGCCTTCCGCTTGAAGACCCCCGAAGCGGCCGCGAGGAAGATGATCAGCACCGCCTGCAGGACCGCGGTCAGTTCGCGCGGGACCTGGGTGGCGCGTTCCATGGCGAATCCGCCGCTGGTCAGCGCCGCGAAGAAGACCGCCGCGAGCAGCGTCCCGAGCGGGCTGGCCCCGGCGAGCAGCGCCGCGAGCAGGCCGATCCAGGTGTACTGCGGCGTGATCAGCGCGCCGTCGATGAACCGGTACGGGAAGCCGAGGACGGCGATCGCGCCGACCAGCCCGGCCGTCCCGCCCGACGCGGCCAGCAGCCGCAGCGTGAGTTTCGGCCGGTCGATCCCGGCGTAGGCGGCGAACCTCGGTGCCCAGCCGGTCACCCTGGTCTCGAACCCTGCGGGCGTACGGGCGTCGAGCACCGCGTAGACCGCGATCACCGCCACCACCAGGAAGATCCCGGTCGTCACGCCGTCGATTTCGGGCAGCCGGGCACCTTCGGCCAGTTGCGGGCTCTGCGGCAGGCTGGAACCGGCGTCCTTCAGCGGGAACCGCACCAGGTACCCGGCGAGCGACATCGCCGGGTAGCTCAGCAGCAGTGTGCTGATCAGCAGCGGGACGCCGAGGCGGTTCTCGCAGACAGCGGCCAGCGCGGCGTACGCGGCACCCGCGAGAACGCCCGCGAGCAGCGCGAGCACCACTTTGACCGGCCCGGGGCCGGGCACGTACAGGCCGACGGCGAGCGCGCTGATCGCGCCGAGCACCAGCTGTCCCTCGCCGCCGAGGTTCACCATGCCCGCCCGCAGCGGGATCGCGAGCGCGGTCGCCATTCCCGCGACGGGGACCGCGTAGGCGAGGGTGTCGCCGACGCCGTCGGGACCGAACGCGCCGGAGACGATCGCGCCGTAGGCGGCCAGCGGGTCGGTTCCGGTGGCCAGCAACAGGATCGCGCCGAGGACGAGCGCCGCCGCGATCGGGACGGCGACGAGGCGGACGCGGGTCATCCGGCACCTCCGGCCATCGCCAGGCCGACCGTGTGCGGATCGGCCTCGTCCTTGGTGAACTCCGCGACGATCCGGCCCTCGAACAGCACCAGCACGCGGTCCGACAGTGCGAGGACCTCGCTGAGCTCGGCGGAGATCAGCAGGACGGCGTGCCCGGCGTCGCGGTGGGCGACGAGCCGGGCGTGGATGTTCTCGATCGCGCCGACGTCGACCCCGCGGGTGGGCTGCTCGACCAGCAGGAACGGGGCGTCGTGGGTCAGTTCGCGGCCGAAGATCGCCTTCTGCTGGTTGCCACCGGACAGGGTGCCCATCGCGGCGCCGGGACCGGACGCGCGGACGTCGTAATCCTCGATGACCGCCGACGCGTGGTCGTCGATCGCCTCGCGGCGCAGAAACCCCTTGCGTGCCAAGGGCCGCTTGCGGTGGAAGCCGACGGCCAGGTTCTCCCGGAGGCTCGCCGTGGGCGCCGAGCCGACCTCGGCGCGGTCTTCCGGGACGTGCGCGAGCCCGGCGTCCCTTCTGGCCCGGACCGGCAGCCCGTCGAGGATCTGTCCTTTGAGGACGATGGTGCCGCCGGTCTTCAGGAGGCCGGTGATGGCGCCGGAGAGTTCTGCCTGCCCGTTGCCCGCGACCCCGGCGACGCCGACGATCTCCCCGGCGCGCACGGTCAGGGAAACGTCGTCCAGCAACGGTTTTCCTTCCACTCCGGGTACGGTCAGGGAACGGGCTTCGAGGATGACGTCACCGGGCGTCCCGGCCGGATGGACGCGGTCGAGGTCGACGTCGCGACCGGTCATCGCGGCGGCGAGCCCGGCGGCCGTCTGGTCCGCCGTGCGCCCGCGAGCGCTGACCCGGCCGTCGCGCAGCACCGTGACGTGGTCGCTGACGGCGAGGACCTCCTGGAGTTTGTGCGACACCACCAGGATCGTGCGACCTTCGGCGGCGAGCGCGCGCAGGACGCCGAACAGCCGCTCGGTTTCGGGCGGGGTCAGCACGGCGGTGGGTTCGTCGAGGATCAAGACGTCCGCCTCGCGATACAGGAGTTTGAGGATCTCGACCCGCTGCCGGAGCCCGACCGGCAAGTCACGGACCCGGTCGCCGGGCCGCAGCCGCAGTCCGTGCCGTTCGATCAGTTCGGTGACGCGGGCCGTCGCCGCCTTGCGGTCCAGCAGGCCACGGCGGGTCGGTTCACTGCCGAACACGACGTTCTCGGTGACGGTGAGTTCGCCGAACAGCGCGAATCCCTGCTGCACCATGCCGACACCGGCGTCGATCGCCTGCGCGGGCGAGCCGAAGGAGACTTCCTCGCCGTGCAAGGAGATCGTGCCCTCGTCGGGCCGGTGCAGACCGTAGAGCACGGACATGAGCGTGGACTTGCCCGCGCCGTTCTCTCCCATCAAGGCGTGGATCTCGCCCTTGCCGACGTCGAGGTCCACGTGGTCGTTCGCGAGCACTCCGGGGAACCGCTTGACGATCCCCCGGAGTGAGACGGCGTCAGGATTTGGCGGGGTCATCGACGACGATCGCGCCCGAGATGATCTGGTCCCGCAGCTCGCCGACCTTGGCCAGCACGTCGGGGTGGCTCGCGACGACGCACTGCGACGTCGAGGCGCCGGGCTCCAGCCCGGTCAGGGAGATGCCCTTCTCCTTGACACCGTAGGACTTCGTTTCACCGGTCTTGCCGCCGAGGATCGCGTCGACCCCGTCTCCGACGACGACGTTGGTGCGCTTGATGACGTTGTCCACGACCTGCCCCGGGCTGGCCGGGCACTGGTCGGCGTCGACGCCGAACGCGAAGAACCCGCCCTGTTTCGCCGCCTCGAACACCCCGAGGTTGCCCGCCGCCGAGGCCGCGCCCATGACGTGGTCGACGCCCTGACCGGCAAGCGTGCCGGCCAGCGCCTTCGCGCGGGCCGGGTCGTTGAACGGGTTCGCGCCGCCGATGAACAGCGGGGCGAGCGTGGTGCCGGGCTTGGCCTTCTCCGCGCCCTGACCGAACGGGATCGAGTACCGGCGGAACTGGGGCGTGTCGAGGACGACGACCGCGCCGACCTTGCCGGACTTGCTCAGCAGCCCGGCTTCGGCGCCCGCGAGGTAGCTGCCTTCGTGCTCGCGGAACACCGCGCAGGTGACGTTCGGGAACGGTTTGGCGGTGCAGGAGTCCACGAACAGGAACTTCTGCTCGGGGTTGCGTTCGGCCTCGGCCGCGATCGCGTCGGCGAAGTTGAAGCCGACGGCGACGATCACGGCGGGCTTCTCGCGCACCGCGGCCGCGAGGTTCTGCTGGATCGACGCGGGATCGGTGCTCTGGAACACCTTCTGCGTCCCGTTGTGCTTCTTGGCCGAGTCTTCGATGCCCTGGACGGCGAGCTTGAGGAAGTCGTTGACCCCGACCGGGCTCGGCGTGATCAGGACGAGCGCGGGTCCGGCGGCGTTCCGCGTGGCCGGATCCTTGGCCGAGGCGTTGCACGCGGCGATGAGCGTGACGGCGGAAATGGCCATGACGGCCCGCAGGAGGGTTCTCGGCGACATGTCCCGGACTGTATGGCTCCGGTCCACGATATGGCACCGAGTCCCACCATGCGAGAGCGTGTAGATCGTTATACGTCGCCCGGGTCGGCGCCGAGGACCGACGCGGCGGCGTACCGCGAACGATGGAGACCAGCCGTGCGGCGAAGGGTGAACCGGTCGATCTCCGCGCCGTCGTTGCGCAGGGTCCGCACGGTCAGGGTCGTCCGGCGGCCGAACCAGGCCGGCTCGACGTCGATCGCGAGGAACGAGTAGCCGGTGTAGCGCACGCGGGACCACGCCACCGTTTCGGTCACCTTCTCGCCGCCCTTGACCCAGTGGTACGACTGGAACTCGCCCGCGAACGTGTCGGGCACGGGGAAGCTGTAGAGGCTCTTCCCACCGCCACCGCAGGTCGCGTACACGGTGCCGTCGCGGTCGGGCTCGACGGAGTCGCCGATCTTGACCTCACGCGTCACCTTGCCGCCGCGCAGCGCGTCGGTGCGTTCGTAGATGTGGTTGTGCCCGTTGATCACGAGGTCGACCTGGAACTCGTCGAACAGCGGGACCCACTGCTCGCGGACGCCGCCCTCGGACGCGTGCTGGTTGGTCGTCGAGTACGCGCAGTGGTGGAAGAACACCACGACGAAGTCGACGTCCGGCTGCGACCGCAGATAGCGCAGGCGCCGCTTGAGCCAGGCCGTCTGGGAGCCGTGCGAGTAGCCGAGGTTGGCGGGGATCTCGTAGGAGACGTCGTTCGCGTCGAGGGAGATCACCCCGACGTTGCCGTAGATGAACGAGTACACGCTCGGGCAGTCGTGCGGGCCGCCGCCGGGGAAGTCCCAGCGCTTGAGCTGGCCGCCGTAGCCGTCGGGCGAGTAGAGGGCCTCCATGTCGTGGTTGCCGGTGGTGACCATCCACGGGACCGACGCCGCGACGCCCTCGATCTGGTTGTAGTAGGCGTCCCAGACCTTGGGGTCGAACAGATCGTGATCCGCGTCGGGCTTGCCGCCGGGCGGTTTGCCCGCGCCACTCGGGTCGGCGTAGGCGATGTCGCCCGCCAGCAGGTGGAAGCGCGGGTCCTGCCGCGCGACGGCGCCGTCCTGTGCGAGCGCCGTCGTCGAGACCCCCTGGTCGCCGAACGCGGTGAAGGTGAACTTGTCCGCCGGGACACCCCGGGCAGGCGCGGTGGTGAACGTCGAGATCGCGGCGGGACCGCCGTCGCCCGAAGCCGGGTCGAAACCTTCGTGCCCGACGGCATAACGGTAGGTGCGCCCGGGCCAGAGGTGATCGGCCTCGGCGTGCAAGTAGTACTGGTCGTACGGCGCGATGACCCCGGCGACCTCGGAATGCAGCGCGCGGACCTCCGCCGGGATCCGGTGACTCCAGCCGCCGTGACCGTCGGCGATGCGCAGGAACGGTTTCCGCACCGGCGCCGGCACCTGCCACGCGACGCGCATCGACGTCCGCGGATTCCGGCCGAACGCGAGATGCCGCCCCGCCGGGACGACCTTGTCGCCGTCGGCGTACGCGGCGCCCTGGAGCAGCAGCGGACCCGCCGCGAGAGCGGCACCGGCGCCCTTGAGCATGGTGCGACGGCTCAGGTACTCGTATTGTTCGGCCATCGTCAGGCGCGAGGCCAGCGCGTCGGGAACACCGACCCTGGGGATTTCCATGCGCGCGATCCTCGCGCACGGATATGTGGGGTTGCCGAAGCTGAAACGAACGTGAGTGGTCCAGCTGCTCAGGACGGACTCAAGGGGATCTCAAGCGGGCTTTACCACTCACGACCTTCTGGCCGATCACGCAAACGCGACCCGATTACCGTCGCCATCACACTTTGGTGCAATGAATTCAGGTTCATTGTTGCCTAAAATTACGAACACGTGTTCGACAAATGGGCGTATTATGGAGGGGTGTCCGAGACCTTCCTCCCTGAGTTGCCGCACGAGTTGTGGCGGGCCGGCAAGCTGGAGCTTGCCCATGGCGTGCAGCAGTTCCTGCAGGTGATGCGGGTTGCCTCCGCGGGGCTGGGGCAGTACTTGGCGGAGGTGGAGTCGCGGGGCGCGAAAGACTTGTTCGGCTATGGGTCGACGGCGGCGTGGTTCGCTGATGTAGCCGGGCTGTCTCGGGGCGAGGCGGCTCCGATTGTGAAGCGGGCTATCGCATTGAACCCGACTCGTTCCCTAGATGGAAGTAAAGTTCCGGCTGTCGCGCCTGCTATCGCCGCGGTGGCGGCTGAGGGGTTGATCGGTGAACATCGCGTCGATCAGATCTTGGAGATCTTGAAGAGGCTCCCGGCCGACACCTCTATCGAGGATCGGGAAAGCGCGGAGAAGATCCTGGCTGATCTGGCTCGTGGTGCGGGGCCGCGGCAGTTGGTGGACGCGGAGGCGAAGATCCTCGCCTGGCTCGACCCCGACGGCAGTGAACCCAAAGACCCCGAACCCAAAGAGCCGCGCCCGGAAGTCACGCTGGAACGTCGTCGGGACGGCTTCTGGAAACTCACCGGCCTGCTCGACGACGAACTCGGCGCCCGCACCGCCGCCGCCCTGGCGGCCCACGCGAAACCACGCCCCGCAGACGAATTCGGCCAAGCCGATCTGCGGATGAAGTGCGAACGCCAGGGTGACGCGTGGGCCGAACTACTCGACCTCGCGATCGCCTGCCCGGACCAGCCCGGAACCAGCGGCTACCGGACCCTCGTGCACGTCACCATCGGCTTGGAAGAGCTCAAGACCGGGATCGGGAAAGCCTGCCTCGACTTCGTCGGGACCATGACCGCCCGCGAAGCCCGCATGGCCGCCTGCGACTGCCTGATGCTCCCCGTCGTCCTCAACGCCGCCGGAGAACCCCTCGACCTGGGCCGCCTACGACGCTTCGTCACCCCAGGACAACGCCGCGCCCTCAACATCCGCGACCGCGGCTGCGCCTTCCCCGGATGCCATCGAAAACCCAAGAACTGTCACGCCCACCATATCGAGCACTGGGCAGACGGCGGACCCACCGACCTCCGCAACCTCGTACTCCTCTGCAGCTTCCACCACCGCCTGATCCACCACGGCGACTGGCAAGTCCACATGGCGCCAGACGGGCTACCGGAGTTCATGCCGCCCCAGTACTTGGATCCGCTCCGAAGAACCCGCCGCAACACCCTCCACCACGCCTGAACCCCCGCACCACCCGAGGAGCCCGCCAGCCAACCCGGCGACGGGCCCCTCACCATGCCCACGGACCGAAGCCCGCCACCGGACAGCGCTGAGCCAGGGTGGTCGTGAGTGGCAAATAGGGTTCTAACCCGAAACGCCACTCACGACCACCCCGACCGACCGGCCACCGGCGCCCTTGCCCACCTGAAATCGGTGATGCACCCCAGCCAGACCCAGTAGGCACTTAAGCCACAGTGGACTCGACCCCGAAACGCCACTCACGACGAACCCCACCCTCCGCATTCAGAGGACTAAATGCGGCACGCGCCCGACCGGAAGTCTAACGTTCCCCCCGGATGGTGCGCCTCAGCTTCGGAACCCGCTCGTGCAATGTCCGCTCCGCCCCGCGCTGCGTCGGCTCGTAGTAGTCCCGCCCGACCAGCTCGTCCGGCGGATACTGTTGCGCCAGAACACCTTCCGGCACATTGTGGGGATACCGGTAGCCCTTCGCGTTGCCGAGCTTCTCCGCTCCCGCGTAGTGCCCGTCGCGCAGATGCGGCGGCACCGTCCCGATCCGCCCGGACCGGACGTCGCTGAGCGCGGCGTCGATCCCGGTGATGACGGCGTTCGACTTCGGCGCGGTCGCCAGGTGCACGGTCGCCTGCGCCAGCGCGAGACGGCCTTCCGGCATCCCGATGAACTGCACCGCGTGCGCCGCCGCGACGGCCGACTGCAGCGCCGTCGGGTCCGCCATGCCGATGTCCTCGCTCGCGTGCACGACCAGGCGCCGGGCCAGGAACCGCGGGTCCTCCCCCGCTTCGATCATCCGCGCCAGGTAGTGCAGCGCGGCGTCCACATCGGACCCGCGGATCGACTTGATGAACGCGCTGATGACGTCGTAGTGCTGATCGCCGTCCCGGTCGTACCGCACCGCCGCTTTGTCCACTGTGGACTCGACGATGGCGAGGTCGATCGTCTTGGCCTCGGTCGCGCTCGCGGCGTCGGCGGCGGCTTCCAGCGCGGTCAGCGCGCGCCGCGCGTCACCGGAGGCCAGCCGCACCAAGTGCGCCCGCGCGTCCTCGGTCAGGGTGAGCTCGCCGCCGAGCCCGCGTTCGTCGGTCATCGCGCGCTCGATCAGCGCGACGATGTCAGCGTCGGTCAGCGGCCGCAGCTGCAGCACCAGCGACCGCGAGAGCAGCGGCGAGACGACCGAGAACGACGGGTTCTCGGTGGTGGCCGCCACCAGCAGCACCGTCCGGTCCTCGACGGCGCCGAGCAGGGCGTCCTGCTGGGTCTTGGAGAACCGGTGGACCTCGTCGATGAACAGGACGGTGTTCTCGGCGTTGTAGTTCCGGCGGCGCCGGGCCTCCTCGATGACCCCGCGCACCTCCTTCACCCCGGCCGACAGCGCCGACATCGCCACGAACCGGCGTCCGGTCGCGGCCGAGACGAGGTTCGCCAGCGTGGTCTTTCCCGTTCCCGGCGGTCCGTAGAGCAGCACGGAAGCGGGCGCGGCGCCTTCGACGAGCCGCCGCAGCGGCGCGCCCTCGCGCAGCAGGTGCTGCTGGCCGACGACCTCGCCGAGCGACCGCGGCCGCATCCGCACGGCCAGCGGCGAACCCGCGGGTACAGCGACCTCCCTCGGCTCGGCCGGCTCCTCAGGAGGCGGCCCGAGGTCGGGGTTCACGGTGAAGAGTTCGTCCTGTGCCACGGTGTCGACGGTAGCCGTAGCCACCGACGGTTCCGGTCACAGGTCAGCGCAGCCGCTCCCGGAACGAGTGCCACATGATCACGGCCGCGTACGGCACGAACTCACGCCCCCGCCGCCACACCCACGGGACGCCCTTGAGCACCAGCCAGCCGAGATGCCCGGCAGTGCTCGGCTCGACGCCTCCCGAGCAGGTCAGGCTGACCGGCAGCGGCACCGCGAACCCGGCTTCGGCGAGCCGCTCGGTGAACCCGGTCGCCAGCATCCGGTGCCCGAGCTCCGACGGGTGCAGCCGGTCGACGCTCCACGCGGTGAGGTCGTAGGCCCCCGGCAGCAGCTCGAGGTCGAGGCACGGCACGCCCTCGCGCTCGACGACGCCGTCGATGGCGGCGTTCAGTTCGGCCACCCGCTCGCTCAACGCCCGCCGCAGCGACTGCGGGAGGCGGAACACCTTGCCGTGGTCGTGGTACCGCACCGGCACCACGGTGGTGCCGACGGCGGCCAGCGACCGGATCACCTCGGTGAGGTCCGCGGCGATCTTCTCGGCGCTGAAATCGGGGCGCAGCGTGTCGTTCATGCCCGCCACCACCAGGGCGACGTCCGGCCGGTGCGCCACGGCCGCGGGCAGCTGCTTCGTCAGCACGCACCCCATGCGCGCTCCGGTGAACGACGGGTTCAGGTAGCCGTCCGGCTCGATGCCCAGGGCCTCGGCGACGAGCGGGCCGACCCCGCGCCAGCCGCCGCGGTTCGGCAACGGGTCACCCAGGCCCACGGCCGTGGAATCGCCGAGCACGACCAGTCTGCGAGCGGACCGGGGGACGGCCGGTGCAGGAGGAAGGAGAGGTTCGGGACTCGGGGTGACTTCGACACTGATCACGGTCACGATAGACACCATCGGCCACGCAGACTCACCTGCGGTGATGCCTGGGTAACGCGGCGAGGACGGTCGAGCGAAAAGTCCGTGCGGCGATTACCGGAACGCCGGGTAGAACGCGAGGTCCGCGTGCGGTCCCAGCCGGGCCCCGAGCGCCGCGGCGACCCGGGTGGCGTGCTCCGAGATGTCCGTCAGGCGGGCGCGCAGCGAATGCTTGGCCAGCTCCCGCCACCAGGTGACCAGCGCGGCCTCCCGGCTGATCGGCGTGGCGTGCCTGTCCAGGTTCAGCTCCGGGAGGATCTCCCAGGTGATGACCCACAGCAGGAGCAGCTGACCGTCCATCAGGTGCTCGGCCAGCGCGTCCTCGTCCGCGAGCCCGGGCCAGACCGAGACGACCTCGGCCCGCCACGCGGCGATCATCGCCTCGCTCATCCCCGGCGGCAGCGCCAGCGCGTCCGCGCTCGACGCGAACGGGAGCCGCAGGTACGCCGCGTCCATCAGGGTGCTGCGCACCCGGCCGCGCTCGAAATCGAGGAACCGCACTCCGCTGCTGGTCACGAGGTTGTTGTCCGGGCTCAGATCGACCGGGCTGAACGCGCGGTACGACGGCGAACCCGCCCGCTCGGCGACCGCCATGACCCGTTCCTGCACCGGCTCCGGCGTCTCGACGTCGAGCAGTTCCTCCAACAGCCCCGGAAGTTGCGCGCAGACCGCGGGCAGCGGCGCGTCCTCGTTCTTGACCGGGCCGCCCAGACGGCGCAGCAACGCGTTGAAGTCGGGCTCGCGGCTCGCGGTGCTCGCGTGCAGCCTGCCCAGCGACCGCGCCCAGGACAGCAGCGCGCGTTCGGCGCCGCGCGCGTCACGCGCGTAGAGCTTGTCGTGCAGCGTCGGGACGCCGCCGAGGTCCTCGATCACCAGGACGCGGGCCCGGCCGTCGTGCGCCAGCAGCTCGGGGCACATCCGGTCTTCCGGCGCGAGCGCGGTGAACAGCTGGTAGCTGACCGCCTCCTGCGCGAAGGGATCGGACCGTCCCGGTTCCGGTGGATCGGGGTAGTGCTTGATGACCAGGGTGCGAGGAAGCGCGAACGGCGACGACGCCACCCGCGCCCGCACGACCGTCGCCGGGCCGCTGCCCGCGAGGTCTTCGGGGGCGACGAGAGTGATCGCGCTGCCGAAGCGGCGTGAAAGGACTGCCTCGCCGGCGGCGACCGCGGCCGCGACGGCGAGGGTTTCGGCTCCAGCTCCGACGGTCGAATCGTCGGCAGAGGAGGTATCGACTGTCATTACCACCGACCCTACTCGTGACTGAGCAACCATGACCACTGAGATCCGGGCAAACACGCGCTCTGGCGCGATCGGCGGACTCATCCGCGTGAAAGCGGACGTTCCGTCACCCTCGATCGTTGCCCACGACGGCGCAATGTCAGCACAATGGCCGCAGCTGCAACGATTCCGATGAGATTGACCAACAGCTGACCGGTCGAATACAGGCACCGGTCCCACTGACCGGCAACCCCGGCGACCACCGCGTACCCGGCCGCGGGCACCGTCGTCACCGAGATGAAGACACCCACGAGCGCGGCGGATTTGGCCGAGGTCATGGAAAGCATTCCCGCCGCGCCGGCGAGCAGCGCGACGATCAGCGAAGCGATTCCCACCTGGTAAACGAAATCGACCTCGTGGTTCTCCGCGAGCTTGCTGACCTCGAGCACCCCGGTGGCGTTGCCCACCAGCACCACACCGAGGGTGATCACCATCGCGATCGGGAAGCCGCCGAGCAGCGCGATCCCGCCCTGCCGCACGAGATCCCCGCGACGCAGCACCAGACCGACCGCCATCGCGGCCAGCGGGCCGAATTCCGGCCCCACGACCATCGCGCCGACGATGGTGACCGCCGAGTTCGTGATGACGCCGACCGACGCCAGCAGGCACGCGATGGTCAGGAATGCCTGAAAAGTCCAGGTGAGCCGGGACTCCTCGCCGGAGCGGCCGACGAGTTCCTGCCACACCACCGCGTCCGCCGCCTCACCCGGCGCCTCCTCCTCGGCCTTGTCCGCGGCGTCGGAAACGGCGGTGTCGAGGGCTTCCAGGGTGATCCCGCCGGTGTGGTCGAGATCGAGCCCGCAGAGCGACTCGACGAGCTCGTCCGCCGCCTCACGGGCGACGTCGGCCTCGATCAGGTCGCCCTCGGGCGAGACCGCGACCCCGTGATGCACGACGAGATGCGCGGTCCCGGCGTGTGCCCGCAGGATCCGGATCGCTTCGTCAGTCCGGTCCGGCGGGCACACGGCCCTGAGATGGAGCATCAGTTCTTGGCGGGCGGCGCGGGCTTGGCGTCGATACCCGCCTCCTTGCGCTGCTCCGCCGTGATCGGCGCCGGCGCCGCGGTCAGCGGGTCGAACCCGCCGCCGGTCTTCGGGAACGCGATCACGTCACGCAGCGAGTCGGCCTTGGCCAGCAGCATGACGATCCGGTCCCAGCCGAACGCGATGCCGCCGTGCGGCGGCGGGCCGAAGGCGAAGGCGTCGAGCAGGAAGCCGAACTTCTCCTGCGCCTCCTCCTCGGACAGGCCCATCAGCTCGAAGACCTGCTTCTGCAGTTCCTGCTGGTGGATACGGATCGAGCCGCCGCCGATCTCGTTGCCGTTGCAGACGATGTCGTAGGCGTAGGCCAGCGCGTTGCCGGGGTCGTCGGCGAGTTTGCCGATCCACTCCGGGGTCGGCGAGGTGAAGGCGTGGTGCAGCGCCTTCCACTTGCCGCCGCCGACCGCGACGTCGTCGGAGTCCTCGGCCGAGATGAACATCGGGAAGTCGACGACCCAGACGAACGACCAGGCGTTCTCGTCGATCAGGCCGAGACGGCTGCCGATCTCCAGGCGGGTGGCGCCGAGCAGCGCCCGCGCGTCGGCGGGTTTGCCCGCGGCGAAGAAGACGCAGTCGCCGGGCTTGGCGCCGACGGCCTCCGCGACCGTCTCGCGCTCCTTCTCCGACAGGTTCTTCGCGACCGGCCCGCCCAGCGTGCCGTCCTCGTTCACCAGGATGTAGGCGAGGCCGCGGTGGCCGCGCTGCTTGGCGAAGTCCTGCCAGGCGTCGAGGGTGCGGCGCGGCTGGTCGGCCCCGCCCGCCATCACGACGGCGCCGACGTACGGCGCCTGGAAAACGCGGAACGGGGTGTCGGCGAAGAACGCCGTCATGTCGGTGAGTTCGAGGTCGAAGCGCAGGTCCGGCTTGTCCGAGCCGTACTTCTCCATCGCCTCGGCGTAGCTGATGCGCCGGAACGGCCGGGGGATCTCGGCGCCGATCAGCTTCCACAGCGCGGTCACGATGTCCTCGCCGAGGGCGATGACGTCGTCCTGCTCGACGAAGCTCATCTCGATGTCGAGCTGGGTGAACTCCGGCTGCCGGTCGGCGCGGAAGTCCTCGTCCCGGTAGCAGCGCGCGATCTGGTAGTACCGCTCGAGCCCGCCGACCATGAGCAGCTGCTTGAACAGCTGCGGCGACTGCGGGAGCGCGTACCAGGAGCCGGGCTTGAGCCGGGCCGGGACCACGAAGTCGCGGGCGCCCTCGGGGGTGGAGCGGGTCATGGTCGGGGTCTCGACCTCGACGAACTCCTGCGCGTGCAGCACCTCGCGGGCGGCGCGGTTGACCTCGCTGCGCAGGCGCATCGCGGCGGCGGGGCCGCTGCGGCGCAGGTCGAGGTAGCGGTGCTTGAGGCGCGTCTCTTCGCCGACGTCGACCCGGTCGTCGATCGGGAACGGCAGCACGGCGGCCTCGGACAGCACCTCGAGCTCGGTGACCAGCACCTCGATCTCGCCGGTGGGGATCTCGGCGTTGGCGTTGCCCTCGGGGCGCTTCGAGACCTCGCCGACGACGCGGACGCAGTACTCGGAGCGCAGCTGGTGGGCGCGCTCGGCCATCTCGCCCTCGCGGAAGACGACCTGGCTCACGCCGCCGGCGTCGCGCAGATCGATGAAGATGACGCCGCCGTGATCGCGCCGCCGGGCAACCCATCCGGTGAGGGTGACCGTCTGACCGGCGTGCTCGGCACGCAAGGCGCCGGCTTTGTGGGTGCGAAGCACTGCGGGTGCTCTCCTTCGGCATCACGATTCTGCGATTCGACGGCCTTCCGCCGCCGACTCGACAGGCTATCGAAAGGCCCCGAATGCCTCGCGACCAGGTACAAACCCGGCGTTTCGTCAGATCGTCGGCCAGGCTTCCAGCGCCGCGACCATCCGCCGCGTGTGCGCCAGGTAGTCGGGCACGGTCAGGACCCGGCCGTCGATGTTCTCCAGCAGCCAGCCCGCGGCCGCCTCCTTCGAGGCGAAGAACTGCGTGCAGACCAACGCCCCGACGTAGTCCTGACCGAGGGTGAGATCGATGTCGGACAGCCGGGACGCGGCGACGACCGCGTGCGGCGGGTCGACGCTCAAGACGTGCGCGCGGGTGAAGTGGACGCGGACGCGTGCCCCTGTCGCCGGGCAGACCGAATCCGCGTGCACGGGCTCGCCGGTGGCGAACGCCAGCAGGAACAGGTCGACCTGGTACCGGTCGGAGCCCGCCCTCGCCGGGCCGGGACGCGATCCGCGGTCCATCACGACCAGGCCGTCACGGATGACGAAGCCCATCAGATCCATCAGCCGGTGGGCCTCGGCGGGCTCCATCCCGACGGTGGCGGCGAGTCTGCCGATGGCGATGGGATGCCTTCCCGCCCTGGTCAGCTTGGTCGCGGCCCAGGCGATGCGGACAGCGGCGGTGCGATCCGTACGGGTGGTCAACAGGCACCTCCTCGCCTTCCTCTTCTCAGAGGTTAAGCACGAAAAGGATTTCCGCCAAGTGACTGCGCCGAACGGCCGAATACGTTGTGCGGTAAGAAGATTCACATTACGTACGGCACATCGGGGAGACGTTTTCCGGTAGTGCCCGAAAGAAGACGATCTTTCGATCGGCAGAGGCAAAAGTGACTCGGGCGCCGGATTCCGCCGCGGTGAACGCGATCCGGTCCGTGACTCGAGCGCCACGTTCGAGACCTTGAGCGTCCCAGGCGTGGCGCTCGGGACACGCTCACCGATCCGAAACGCCTCTCACGGCCCACCGGCCGCTCACAACAGCTTGAGCTGTTCCACGGCGGGCACCACCTCCTCGGACCGCTGCACGGGCATCGTCACCTGCATGCGTTCCCCGTCATCGGCACGGGCACCGAAACCGTGACGGCGCAGCAACGGGCCGACGCGGGTTCCCAGCCGCTCCCGATAGGACTTCGGGAGATAGGCGCCGCGCGAGTACAGCTCCCGGTATTTCGGCACCAGTTCCGGATGCTCCCGGCCGAGCCAGCGCGCGAACCATTCCCGCGCGCCCGGCCGCAAATGCAACGGGAGGACGGTGACCCGCGTGGCGCCGGCCTCGGCCAGCCGCGCGAACAGGGCGTCCAGCGCCTCCGCCGAGTCAGTCAGATACGGCAGCACCGGGGCGACCAGCACCGAACACGGGAGCCCGGCGTCCCGTGCCTTGCGGATCAGGTCGAGCCTCGCCCGCGGGCTCGGCGTCCCGGGTTCGAGGCGGCGCTGCAGGCCTTCGTCCAGCAGCGCGAGGGAGATCGCCAGCCCAGCGGACACGTCCTTCGACACCGACTCCAGCAACGGCAGGTCTCTCGCCAGCACGGTCCCCTTGGTCAGGATGGACAGCGGCGTGCCCGAATCCGCGAGCGCGGTGATGATGCGCGGCATCAGCTCGTACCGGCCTTCGGCGCGCTGATACGGATCGGTGTTCGTGCCCATCGCGACGTGCTCGCGCGTCCAGCTCGGGCGGCGCAGCTGCGCGGCCAGCACCTCGGGCGCGTTGACCTTCACGATCACCTGCGTGTCGAAGTCGCGTCCGGCGTCGAAATCCAGGTACGTGTGGGTGTTCCGCGCGAAGCAGTTGTGCGTGACCATGCCGTCGGCGATGAAGTCGCCGGTCCCGGTGGTGATGTCGAACAGCGGCAGCTCGATGCCGAGCGCTTCGATGGACGACACCTTCCGCCTGGTCCGGCCGATCGCGAGCCCGTCGAGCGACCGTTTCCAGGCGACGGCGGGATCGGCGAGGTGGAAGAACCGCACCTCTTCCGACGGACCGCCGAGCAGCTGCACCGTCCACAACGGACGGAACTTGACGTTTTCGGTTTTGACGTAACGGAAGCCGAAATTGTCCAGAGCGGCGCAGAAGGTCGAGACGATCTCCTGCTCGTCGTGGGTGACGCGCAGCGCGCCGTGCCGATGACTCCCGGCGAGGTCGAACAGTCCCGCCAGGAACCCGCGCCGCCAATGGGAATCCGGCGACGGCGGCACCTGCACGAAGCCGACCGAAGCGCCGAAGTCGGGCAGGTACTTGAGCGCGCGGTCCGCGGCGTCCTTCTCGGCCGAGAACCCGCCGGAGCGCAGCATCCCGCAGAGATATCCGGCGCGATAGCCGAGAGTGTCGTCCGGTGTGCGGACGAGTTTCCCGACGCCGACGAGTTCGGTGCCCCCGACCAGATGCGGCCGCTGCGCCGCGCCGAACCGGGTGCCGGTGACGTGTTTCCAGCCGCGGCCGGTCAGGAACCGGTGGTCGCCACTGGCCACGATGGACGTTCCGTCGTCGAGGGTCACGCGGTACGCCGGTTTCAGCGTCGACCAGTGCGCCAGCACCTCCGTCGGCACCAGGCGCCTGCCCGCGCCGCGGCCGCGCGTCCCGTAGATCGCGTCGCCGGGCGCCAGGTCCGCCAGCGGTTTCGTCCGGCCGTCGGCCATCAGGATCGGCGTCCCGCCTTCGAGGCAGTACGTACACGCGTGCGAACAGCCGCGGTACGGGTTCACGGTCCATCCGAACGGGACACCCGAACCCTGGGGCACCTTGTTCAGCACGGATTTGGCGTGCACCTCGTGAAAGGTGACGCCGTCGAACTCGGGGGTGCGCACCGAACGCCGCAACCCGTCCAATCCGGGCAGCACCGGCTCGCCGCCGTCCACCCGCTGTCGATCCCATCGCACCCGATCAGTCGAACACATGTTCTAGACGGGTGTCAAACAGGTGTTCGAACGTGGGTGATCTTCGCGGTATCTACAGCTTCTTGATCTCGTCCGTGACGTAGCCGGCGGGCTGGATCAGCCCCGCGCACCGGCTTTCCCCGCGCGGTGTCGCCGACCGGCGCCGCACGGTCACCGAGTAGAAGTCCTCGCCGCCGCGCACGGTGACCACTCGCGCGTCGGATTCGAGCAGCGGCTCCTCCTGGACGGCGAGCACGTCGTCCAAACCGGACAGATCGAGCCGGCGGCGGATCGCGATCTCCGCGAACTGCGCCCACGCCGTACGGGCGGACGTGCGACCGCGGAGCTGCTCCGGTTCGACCTGCCCGCGCAGGGCGGCCTTGGCGACCAGCGCCGCCTCGGCCGGGTTGAGCTGGCCGTGAAGGAAACCGTCGGGGACCACGAGGAGGTTGCCCGCCCAGCGGTCGCCGCCGACGTGGCTGACCTCCCAGGAACGCCCCGGATGATTGGTGTTGAGCGCCGAGGCCAGCGGGCGGCCGAGCACCGCGCAGCACATGTCCTTGGTGCCGTGCGTACAGACCAGGAAGAGCGGGCCGTCGACCCGTTCGCCGAGCCCGCCGACGCCGTCCGCGATCAGGTCGAGGTCCAGCCCGGCCAGTTCGCTCAGGTCGTGGATCTCCAGGCGTTCCAGCCAGCGGTTGCCCGGCTCGCCCCCGCCGACGAACACGGTACGGGGACGATCCGGGTCGCGCCGGTGCTTGCCGGGACGGCGGATCAGCAGCGGACGGAGCCCATGGGACCGTCTCAAGTTCTCGAGCAGCTCGCGGCGCTCGGCGGGGAAAGCCTCGTCGAGGACGTTTTCCAGCGCGTCCGCGGGCCAGGGGCCCGGCTGCTCGATGAGCAGCCAGCGGCGCATGTCGGCCGCGGTGCCGGCGGGGCTCGCGCCCAGCATGCGCGCGACGGTCGCGCAGCCCGGCAAGGCGGCGGGCGGCGCCGGACCGTCCGACGCGGAGGTGTCCGAAAGCTGAGCGGTCATCGGCTGACCCCTCCGGACTTGACCTTAGGCATGCCTTAGCTTACCCCGTCCGCACTCCCTTCACACTTTCCGTCCGTTGTGAGATTCAGCCGATCGAGAGAAGTCCCTGCGTGGTGAGCTCCCCGAGGAAGGCCCGGACCGTCCCCCGATCGAGTTCGGACAGCTCGGCGAGTCGCTTGACCGCCTGCGGCGTGCCGTCGAGCAGCGCCTTCAGCAGCGGCGACGCGGCGGCCGCGAAAACGAACCGTTTACCGTCCGCGAGCAGGGTCACCCTGCCGTCACTCTCTTCGAGCACCGCCCGCGGGACGAGGAACCGGACCTCGGTCTCGTCACCGTCCGGCAACAGGCCCGGGGTCGCCGCCCACGGCAGCCCGACCCGCGGATGCGCCGGGGCCGACGAGTCGCGTTCGGCGAGGAACCTGTCGACGACGTCGCCGGTCAGCGCGGTTTCGAGTTCCGCGCGCAGGGCGGCGGCACGCGCCGTGCGCTCCTCCTCCGTCCCGAACCTCGGCAGATCCTGGCGGAAGGCGGTGCTCGACCGCAGCTTGTCGGCGAGCCAGGACACCAGGTCGATCCCGGTGGCCGGACTGAACCCGAGCGTGAGGTGCAGCGACATCTCCCCCACCGCGGTGACGTCGTGCCAATGTCCGCGCGGGACGTAGAGGACATCGCCGTCTTCGAGGATGAAGTCGTCGATCGGCTCACCGGGCCGCTCGGGCTGCTCGACGTCGCGATGCAGCGGTGCGGGCCTGGTCGGGCCGTGCATCCGCCAGCGTTTGCGGCCGGCGACCTGGATGATGAACGCGTCGTGGTCGTCCCAGTGCACGTCGAAGCCGTGGGTCACGCCCCAGCCCGCGTACAGGTTGACCTGGACGCTCTCGCGGAGGTCGTGTTCGAGTCCCCTGGCGAGGTCGCCGATCGGATCGCTGAGTTCCTGGATGGCGTCGAGCACCATCGTCGCGCCACCGCGGAGGTGCTCGGTGAACGGAGCGGCCCGCAGGCGGGGGACGGTGCCACTGCGGCGGGTGGGGACGAGATCGGTGTAGCTCTCCATGGGCACCGGGGTGCCGTCGAGCGCCAGGCGCAACCGCGGGAACTCCAGGCGGTGCTGCCGGAGGATCGCGTTCAGCGCCGGCCACGGCAGCAGGCCTGCGAACCGGCCCGCGGGCCCTTCGAAACGGCGGTAGGTCTCGCCCTGGACGTCTTGGAAGAACTGGCTGACCCCGAGCGGAGCCACGAGGTCAGCCAGTGTCGGCGTTTCGGGCACTCAGCCGTCGTTGCCGTCGTTGTCGGCGGCCGCGCCGTTGGCCTTCCCGCGGTCGACCGCGGTCGGGATCTTCTCGACCTCCAGCAGCAAACCGCTGTCGGGAGCCTGCGTACCTGACTGTTCCTGTGCCATCCTGCCACCTTTTCTCAGACGAGCGGACGGACCGAAAATCGGCCTGGAGCGCCGCCCAGCCTACGACACGTTTCGAAAAAATTCACTGTCCAGCAGGGAAAAACGGCCTGGTGAGCGATCTTCGACACCGTGGCGCGAGTTCACCCGGACAGCGGTTCTAAGCTGCCATCCATGGCTGATGCGGCATCCTTCGTCCGTCCTCGCTGGGACGTGCTCGCGGCCGTCGGCGTGGGGGGCGCGCTGGGCAGCCTGGCCCGCTACGGCCTGTCCGTCGCGCTCCCCCATTCCCCGGGGCGATTCGCGCTTTCCACCTTCGCCACCAACGTTTCCGGCTGCCTGCTGATCGGTGTCCTGATGGCGCTGCTGAGTGCCACGACCGACCCACACCGGCTGCTGCGGCCGTTCCTCGGGGTCGGGATCCTGGGCGGCTACACCACGTTTTCGACCTACGCGACGGACACACTCGATCTCGTGACGAACGGGCGCCCGTTCACCGGGTTGGCGTACGCGTTCGGCACGGTGGTCGCCGCGTTGGTAGCGGTCTACGCCGGGCACGGGATCACCCGGGCGGTGACGAAATGACCGTCCTTTTCGTCGCGCTGGGCGGCGGCCTCGGCGCGATCCTGCGGTTCCTGACCGATCTGCGGGTGCGGGCGTGGCGCGGCCCCGCCTTCCCGTGGGGCACCCTGACGGTCAACATCGTGGGCTCGGCGATCCTCGGGGTCCTCACCGGCTGGGCGCTGTACGGCGGCGAGCCGGACGGCGTCCGCGCGCTGCTGGCCGTCGGGTTCTGCGGCGGCCTCACGACGTTCTCGACCTTCAGCTACGAGACGCTGCGCCTGTTCGCCGAGAAGACGCGAGTGCGCGCCGTGCTGAACGTCGGCGTCACGATGGTCGCCGGGATCGGCGCCGCGGCGGCCGGGCTCCTGCTCGCCGCCGCCGTCTGGCACTGAGTCAGTCTTCGGGCGCCATGCGCCACGCGGCCGCCGCGACCGCCTCGCGCTGTTCGGCCGGGAGACCGGCCGCCATCTCCTCCAGCTTGTCGACGACGCCTTCGTGCGCGGCGTTCGCGAGCCGGAGGCCCTCTTCGGTCAGCGTGATCTTGAGCGCGCGGCGATCGCCGGCATCCGCGACCCGCTCGACGAGCGCGCGCCGCTGCACCCGGTCCACCAGGCCGGTGACACTGGATTTCTCCAGGTTCAGCATCTTGCCGAGCTCGGTCATCCCGACGCCGGCCTCCCCCTGAGCCAGCACGCAGAGCAGCTGCGCCTGCTGCGGAGTGAGGTCGTGAGACCGGCCGACGTCGATGAATGCCCGCTGCACCAGATGCGAAAGCCGCACCAGCGCCGTCGCGAATCCGAGGTCTTCGGCCGTGGTCATATCCGCAGTCTACTTGACGATGGTTCGGAGTACGAACTACTGTAGTTCGCAGTACGAACATTACGCACTACGAACTAGGGGATCCCATGAGCACGACCGTGGCCGTCATCGGCGGGGGATACGGCGGGACAGCCGTCGCGAAGGAACTGGACTCGCTTGCCGACGTCGTCCTCGTCGAGCCGCGCGAGGACTTCGTCCACCACGTCGCCGCGTTGCGCGGACTGGTCGATCCGGAGTGGACGGACCGGCTCTTCTACCCGTACGCCGGGCTTCTCGAACGCGGACGGGTGCTCCGCGACCGCGCGGTGAGCGTCGACCAGGGCGGTGTCACGCTCGCGTCGGGCGAGCGGCTCACGCCGGATTACGTCGTCCTGGCGACCGGGTCGGCGTACCCGTTCCCGGCGAAGATCGATTTCCACGACAGCGCTTCGGCGAAGGCGAAAATCCGTGCCACCCGGGAAGAACTCGCGGGCGTGGGCAAGGTGCTGCTGCTCGGCGCGGGCCCGGTGGGCCTCGAACTGGCGGGCGAGATCAAGGCGGTGTGGCCGGAGAAGGCCGTGACGATCGTCGACCCGGCGAAGGAGATCTTGCCCGGCTTCCCGGAGGAGTTCCGCGCGGAGATCCGGCGTCAGCTCGACGGGCTGGGCGTCGAACTCCTGCTCGGCACCGCACTGGCCGAGGCACCGGTCTCGGAACCCGGGCAGGCGAAGACGTTCACCTCGGGCCTCACCGGTGGCGGCGAAGTGACCGCCGACCTGTGGTTCCAGTGCTACGGCGGCGCGCCGCACACCGCGTACCTCGACGGCTCCCTCGCCTCCTCCCGGCGGCCGGACGGCCAAGTGGAGGTGAACGCCGACCTGCGGCTTCCGGGACAGCCGAGGGTGTTCGCGCTCGGCGACATCACCGCGCTGCCGGAAGGGAAACTGGCGAAGGTGGCCGGCGACCACGCGGAGGTCGTCGTGGCCAACATCCGGGCGCTGATCGAGGGCGGCGAGCTGCGGACCCACACGCCGGGCGGGCCGATGATCTCGTTGCCGCTCGGGCCCTCCGGGGGCGCGACCTACGCGGAGGAGGTCGGGATCCTGGACGCGGCGACGACGTCGGAGATCAAGGGGTCGCACATGATGGTGTCCCGGTACGAAGAGCTCTTCGGGACGGCGTAGGGCTCAACGTCGCGAAAGCCACTTCCGGGACGTCGGGTGTCCCGAAAGTGGCTTTCGCGACACCCGAACCCGGCAGGCAGGCACGCGCGCGATCGAGCACGACACCTCCGCCCACTTTCGCGTGACCAGATGGACGACACCTGTGATCAGACGGACGACACACGTGACCACATGGACGACACGCGACGGGGACTCGGCTGTCTCCGTGTGTCGTCCGTCTGATCACGCGAGCCGTCCACCCAATCACGTGTGTCGTCCGTACGGTCACGCGAAACCGCCGGACCGTAGGTACTCAAGACACGATTCGTTCTAACGACCCGAAACACTCACGACCACCGAGAGACAGCGCCCCCGGCGAGGGCCGCGTGTCGCGAAAGCCACTTTCGCGACGTCTAATGTCCCGAAAGTGGCTTTCGCGGCATGATCGCCGGGGTGAGCCGGTCAGTGAAGGAGGCTTCAGCGCGGAGCGAGACCCCGCACGTGCGCGAACGGGTCCTCACCCGTAGGCAGCAAAGCGATGATCGGCGTCGTCAGCCCGTTGTCCACATAGGACTGAACCTGCTCGCGGCAGGAATCGAGGCTGCCGTGGACGATCAAGTCGTCGACGACCTCGTCCGGGATGACCTGGTTCGCCTTCTGCCGGTCACCCGCGGCCCACGCTTCGTGCATCGGCGCGAGCGCCTCGCCGCGGCCCAGCCAGTCGTGGAACGCCGCGTACACCGGCACGGTCAGGTAGCTCGAAATGAGCATCCGGCCGAGCCCGCGCGCGGCGGCCTTGTCCTCGGTGGGGCAGACGAAGATCCGCGCGGCCAGCTCGACGTCCGGTCCGACTTCGGCGCGCACCTTCGGCACGTCCGACGCGGCGAGCCAGTTGGTGATGGCGCCGTCGGCCTCCTTCGCGGCCAGCCGCAGCATCCCCGGCCGCAGCGCGGCGAGCATGATCGACGGCGGCGGGTCGGCCGGCCGTTCCAGCCGGAACTTGCTGACCGAGAAGGACTCGTACTCCTCGGAGACCTTCTCCCCCGCCAGCGCCGACCGCAGGAACCGCAGGGTGTCCCGGGACCGCGCGAACGGGGCCTCGAACTCGGCGGCGTTCCAGTTCCTCACGATCACCGGCGACGACGCGCCGATGCCGAGCACGAACCGGCCGGGCGCCAGTTCCGCGACCGTGGCCGCGCTCATCGCCAGCAGACCGGGTCCGCGCGTGTACACCGGCACGATCGCGGTGCCCAGCCGCAGCTGCGGCGCCCACTGCGAGGCGAGCACCAGCGGGGTGAAGGCGTCGTTGCCCGCGGTCTCGGCCGACCACGCGTCGGTGTAGCCGAGATCCGGCAGCTCCTGCACCATCTCCCGGTGCGCCGCGAGCGGCACCCCGGTCAGCGGAATGGTGATGCCCCACCGTTTCATGCGTTCTCCTCGCTCTCGACCGCGTCACCGGACAGCTCGCGCACGATCCAGTCCACCTGCGTGCGCATCAGGTTCTCCGCGACCTCTTCGGCTTGCGGTGTCATATGCGTCGCGCCGGCCAGCGGCAGGAACACGTGCGGACGGCCCTTGGCCAGCAGGGCCGACGAAAGGCGCAACGAGTGGGCGACGAAAACGTTGTCGTCGGCCAGTCCGTGGACGATCAGCAGCGCCCGCGAAAGGTCGCCGGCGTCGGCGATCAGCGAGTTGTGCTCGTAGGAAGCCGTGTCCTTCTGCGGAAGCCCGAGGTAGCGCTCGGTGTAGTGCGTGTCGTACAAGGACCAATCGGTCACCGGGGCGCCCGCGACACCGGCGTGGAAGACGTCCGGACGGCGCAGCACGGCCAGCGCGGACAGATAACCGCCGTAGGACCAGCCGCGGATCGCGACCCGGTCCAGGTCCAGTTCCGGACGCAGCGCCGCCGCCGCGTGCAGGGCGTCGACCTGGTCGGCGAGGGTGACGTCGGCGAGCTTGCCCGAGATCTCCTTCTCCCAGGCGGAACCCCGGCCGGGCGTCCCGCGGCCGTCGGCGACCAGCACCGCGAAACCCTGGTCCGCCAGCCATTGCGGGGTCAGGAAGGCGTTGCGGGTCTGCAGGACACGCTGGGCGTGCGGGCCGCCGTACGGGTCGAGCAGCACCGGGAGCTTGCCTTCGCTCTCCTCGTACCCGGTCGGCAGCACCAGCGCGGCACGCAGGCCCCGCTCCCCCAGCGTCAGCCAGGTCAGGTTCGGGACGACGTCGGGGTCGACGGTGTGGGAACCGATGCTCGCCACCGTCTTGTCGCCGGCGACGACGCTCACCGCCGGGCCGCTGCGGTCCAGGCTCCACGAGGAAAGCACGGCCAGCGAGGCGTTCCCGGAGCCGACGTGCACACCGTCCTCAGTGGACAGACGGCGGAGTTCGCCGCCTTCGGTGCGGAAGACGTGGATCTGCGTCGGGTCGGCTTCGGACGCGCTGAACAGCACCTCGTCGCCGACGTGCAGGATCGACCGCACCTGCAGCCCGGACGGGGTGACCGCGACGCCGTCGACGACCAGCCGGTGGTCGCCGTCGGCGGCGCTCTCGCGCACCAGGCGGCCGTCGGCGGTCCACGCCGGAACGCCCGCGGCGAGCTCGACCCAGTGCTCGTCGGTCTCGGTGTGCAGGACCTCGACGGAACCGTCCGCCGGGTCGACCGCCTGGATCTCCAGCGTGCGCTGGTCCCGCGACTGCACGGACAGCAGCGGCTTGCCCGCCGCCGACCAGTGCACCGCGGCCAGGTACTCCCAGTCGGTCTTCGCGACGTCGACGCGCGAGCCGTCGAGGCCGAGGATCGCCAGCGTCACGTCCGCGTTCGTCGTGCCCGCCGCCGGGTACGCGACGACGTTGGCCGCCGACTGCGGATTGGCGGGATCGGCGATCGTCCAGCGCGGCACGTTCGCCCGGTCGGACCGCTCGACCAGCAGGCTCTGCCCGTCCGGGGCCCACCAGTACCCGCGAGTGCGGCCCATCTCCTCGGCCGCGATGAACTCCGCGAGTCCCCAGGCGATGTCTTCACTGTCCTCGCCGTCCTCCTCGACGAGCACGCGGTCCGCGCCGGTGGCCCGGTCGATCACCCGCAGGCGCCGGTCGCGGACGTAGGCGACGCGGGCGCCGTCCGGGCTGGGCCGCGGGTCGACGACCGAGCCCTCGACCAGCACGGACACGTCACCGGTGGCCAGGTCGAGGGTGTGGAGCTTGCCTGAGAGCGAGAACGCGGCGACGGTGAAGGCGTCGTCGACCGCGTAGCCGACCACGCCGCCGCCGGTCTCCCGGCTGCGCTCGCGGCGGGCGCGCTCCTCGGGCGGCAGGTCCTCCTCACCGGGCAGCAGCTGGGCGGCGTCGACCAGCTTCGTCTCCTCGCCCGACGCGACGTCGAACGACCACAGGCTGTGCCGCGGGTCGGTGCCGGACTCGGACCGCAGGAACAGGACGCGCGAGCCGTCCGGGGCGACCTTGAACTCTTTCGGCGCGCCGAGCGTGAAGCGCTGAGTACGGGCCTGACGACGGAGGAACGGGAGATCTTCGAAGCTGGTCACGCCCGAACTCTCTCAGACGATCAACCGGGAACGCCAACGCCTTCCAGCTTCTTCAGCTCCGTCTCGGGGTCGAAGTCGGCAGGCGGGAACTTCGGGTCCAGCTCCTCGATCGTCTCGATCAGCAGCCGCGCGACCAGGTAGTTGCGGTACCACTTGTGGTCAGCGGGGACGGTGTACCAGGGCGCCGTCTCCGTCGAGGTCTTGGCGAAGATGTCGGCGTAGGCCTTCTGGTAGTCGTTCCACTGGGCGCGCGCGTCGAGGTCGGCGGGGTTGTACTTCCACCACTTCGCCGGGGTCTCCAGCCTCGCCTTGAGCCGTTTGAGCTGCTCCTCCGGCGAGATGTCGAGGAAGACCTTCACGACCGTCGTGCCGGCGTCGGCGAGTTCCTTCTCGAACGCGTTGATCTCGGCGTAGCGCTTGCGCCATTCCGCGGCGGGCACCAGCTTCTGCACGCGCGGGACCAGGATGTCCTCGTAGTGGGAGCGGTCGAAGACGCCGACCTGCCCGGGCACGGGAAGCTGCTTGCGGATCCGCCACAGGTAGTGATGCCGTGCCTCGGCCGCGGTCGGCTTCTTGAACCCCGCGTACCGCACGCCCATCGGGTTGACCAGGCCGAGGACGTGGCCCACCGTGCCGCCCTTGCCGGAGGTGTCCATCCCCTGCAGGACCAGCAGCAGGCTGCGGTTTCCGCCGCCGACGCCCTCCGCGTAGAGGGCCTCCTGCAGCTTCGCGAGCTTGGCCCCGGCCTCGGCGAGTTCTTCGAGCGCCTTGGGCTTCTTCTTCGGTCCGATCGGGAACGTGCCCGGGTCGTGCCGCTCGGTTCCCTTGCCGATCCTCAGCGTGTCCCGGACGGACACGGTGTCCTTTTTCGCCATCCGGCGACGATAACCGCGGCCGGGGTATCGCGCCTCCGGTGATCAAGTACTCGTCTGCATGATTTCGTCGCACGAACGAGTCGATACGCAACGAACAACGGGTCAAAGCAACGTTTCCCGGATGAAGTCCACCACCGTGGCATCTAACCTGAACGCATGACGACCGCCGACTTCATCGCGCTCGACGAGCAGTGGAGCACGCACAACTACCACCCCCTGCCCGTGGTGATCGCCACCGCCGAAGGCGCTTCGGTCACCGACGTCGAGGGCAAGACCTACCTCGACTTCCTCTCCGGTTATTCCGCGCTGAACTTCGGGCACCGCCATCCCGGGCTGATCGCCGCCGCGGTCGAGCAGTTCGGCCGGGTGACGCTGACCTCGCGCGCCTTCCACCACGACCAGCTCGGACTGTTCTGCCGGGAGCTCGCCGAGCTGACCGGTACCGAGATGACCCTGCCGATGAACTCCGGCGCGGAGGCCGTCGAGTCCGCGGTGAAGATCGCCCGCAAGTGGGCGTACCGGGTCAAGGGCGTTCCCGACGGGACCGCCGAGATCGTCGTCGCCGGCTCGAACTTCCACGGCCGTACGACCACCATCGTGTCCTTCTCGACCGACGAGACCGCGCGCGCCGACTTCGGGCCGTTCACCCCGGGCTTCGTCACCGTCAAGTACGGCGACGCCGAAGCGCTGCGCGACGCCATCACCGAGCGCACCGCCGCGATCCTGCTGGAACCGGTGCAGGGCGAGGCGGGCGTGATCGTGCCGCCCGCCGGCTACTTCGCCGAGGCTCGGCGGCTGTGCGACGAGCACAACGTCCTGTTGATCGCCGACGAGATCCAGTCCGGTCTCGCGCGCACCGGCACCGTCCTCGCGCTCGACCACGAAGGCGTTCGCGCCGACGTCTACACCCTGGGCAAGGCCCTCGGCGGCGGGATCATGCCGGTCTCGGCCGTGGTCGGCGGCAAGGACGTGCTCGGCGTGCTGCGGCCGGGCGAGCACGGCTCCACCTTCGGCGGGAACCCGGTCGCCTGCGCGATCGGGCGGGCCGTGGTCGGGCTGCTCAAGACCGGCGAGTTCCAGGAGCGCTCGCGGGAGCTGGGCGCCCACCTGCACTCCCGGCTCGGCGAACTGGTCGGGAACGGGCTGGCCGAGGTGCGCGGGCGCGGGCTCTGGGCGGGCATCGACATCGCGCCCGGCGGGCCGACCGGCCGGGAGGCGTCCACCGCGCTGGCCGAACGCGGCGTGCTGTGCAAGGAGACGCACGACCACACGCTGCGGATCGCGCCGCCGCTGGTGATCACCCGCGAGGAACTCGACCGGGGTATCGACGCGATCACGGAGGTCGTCAAGACCCGGTGAACCTTTCGGGCGGCCGGTACGTTGGCTGTCCATGGGAGACGAGCGGGAGTGGGTGGAGCGGCCGCTGGTCGGCACCGAGACGGTGACGCCGGAGGACTGGTTCGCGAGGGGCAAGGCGCTGCGGGACGAGGTGCCGTCGTCCGCGCACGATCACGCGGCGGCGGGCGACGGCCGCCCCGGCGTGGCGGAGTTCTTCGCGCGGACCAACGAAGGCCGCCTGCCGGACCTGGTGGAACTGCGGCGCGAGCGCATGCTCGCGTCGCCGTTCACCTTCTACCGCGGGGCCGCCGGGCTGATGGCCGCCGACCTGGCGGGCTCGCCGGTGTCCGGGCTGACGGCGCAGCTGTGCGGAGACGCGCACGCCGCGAACTTCGGGCTGTACGGCACGCCCGAAGGCCGGATCGTCATGGACATCAACGATTTCGACGAATCCGTGCCGGGCCCGTGGGAATGGGACCTCAAGCGGCTCGCGGCGAGTCTCGTGCTGGCCGGACGTGAAGGCGGCATCGGCGAGTCGGGCTGCCGCGAAGCCGCCGAGGACGCGGTGAAGTCCTATCGGCGCACCATCCGCGGGCTCGCGGAACTGCCGTTCCTGCGGTCGTGGAACGCGCTGCCGGACGCGTCGGTGCTGAGCAAGGTCCGCGCGCACGACCTGATCGACGACTTCGAGGAAGCGGCCGAGAAGGCGCGGAAGAACACCAGCGCCAAGGTCACCGCGAAGTGGACCCGGCGGATCGACGACCGCGAGACCGGTCTCGAACGGCACCGGTTCGTCGAGGATCCGCCGGTGCTCACCCACGTCGACGACGCCACGGCGGAAGCGGTCGTCACCGGACTGGTGTCCTATGTGGACACCCTGCGCGAATCGCGGCGGACGCTGATCTCGCGGTACCGGGTGTCCGATGTGGCCTTCCGGGTGGTCGGCACCGGGAGCGTCGGCCTGCGCAGCTATGTCGCGCTGCTGCACGGGAACAGCGGTGAAGACCTTGTCCTGCAAGTGAAACAGGCCAACCCGTCCGCGCTCGCGCCGTTCCTCGGCCTGGCCGCGCCGGAGCACGAGGGCCGCCGGATCGTCGAAGGCGCGCGGCTCGTCCAGGCCGAGACCGACATCCTGCTCGGCTGGACGACCATCGACGGCGTGCCGTACATCGTGCGCCAGTTCCGGAACCTCAAGGGCGACATCGATCCGGCGGAGCTGAAGAGGGACCACCTCGACGACTACGGCCGCCTGGCGGGCGCGCTGCTCGCGCGGGCGCACGCGCGCTCGCTGCATCCGCGGATGCTCGCGGGGTACTTCGACGACGACGAAGACCTCGACGAGGCCATCGGGGCGTACGCGGTGCGGTACGCGGATCAGACCGAAGCGGACCACGAGACCTTCGCCGCGCTCTGACCCTCACATCACACCAGGGCCAGGACGTCGTCCGCGCAGCCCCAGGCCAGCGTGATCCCCGCTCCCCCGTGCCCGTAGCAGTGCACGACGTCACCCTCCCGTTCCAGCCGCACCTGCGGCCGGAACGGCCGCAGGCCGACCTTCGCGCCCAGCACCGGCGCGTCGGCCAGCGCGGGCACGAGTTCCCGGCAGCGCCGCACGATGTCCGCGGTCACCCCGGGATCCGGCTCGGTGGAGTCCCGGCCGGGCTCCTGCGTGCCGCCGCAGACGACGTGCCGTCCGTGCGGGATCACGTGCCGCAGCACCGGCGTGGCCCCGTCGACGATCCATTCGGTCAGTCCCGGATCGGCGAGGTGGACGACCTGCCCGCCGACCGGGACGACGGTGCCGTCGCCCGCCAGCCGTCCGGCGCCGAGCCCGGCCGCGTTCACCACGAGATCCGCGTCGAGGTCGTCCAGCCGCGAAACGGCGCGGTACTCGGTGCGCACGCCCAGCGCGGCGACCCGTTCGGCGAGCCACGCGAGGTACACCGGCGTGTCGATCACCGCGGTCGTGAAGGCGAGCCGTCCGGGTTCGTGCTCCAGGTCGGCCATCGAGAACGCCCAGGACGGCACAGGCGCCTCGCGGGGGATGAAGAACGTGCCCCGGCGCAGGCGGACGCCGGGAGCGCCGAGGGTGCGGTAGTCCTCCACGCTCGTCGCGGTCCAGCGATCGACGCGGCCGGAGCGCACCGAGAGCGGAGGGAACAGCACGCCGCCGGCGACCGCCGACGTCGTCTCGCCGGGCGGGTCGGCCGTGACCACCGTGAGGTCGTGACCGGCTCCGGCCAGCCGGTACGCGCAGCTCAGCCCGATCACACCGCCGCCGACCACCGTGATCCGCATCGAATGCCCCTTCCGCACGCCGTCCCTGCATGGTGACTGATCGCGGGTCACGTAATCTCGCCGGATGAGCGGAAAGGCGCCGTACGGGCTGGTCGCGGTGACCTGCGCGGTGATCATGGTCGTGCTCGGGGTGCTGGTCTCGGGCGAAGGCCCCGCGGGTCCCGACGAGCTCGCCGCCAAGTGGGTGGAGCGCACCTTCGGCAGCGCTAACGGTCTCCTCCGGCTGCTCGTGCTGCCGACCGAGGCCTACGTCCTCATTCCCGTGGCGGCCATCGCCGTCGCCCTCTGCCTGGCCGGACGGCGCAGGCTCGAAGCGGCACTGACCGTCCTGGGCCCGCTCATCGCGATCTTCGCGAACAGCTGGGTGCTCAAACCGCTCTTCGACCGCTGGAAGACCACCTACCTCGCCTACCCCAGCGGGCACACCGTCGCGCTGGTCGCGGTGCTCACCGTGCTCGTCCTGCTGGCCCGGCCCGGCGTCGCGACCGCCGTCATCTCGGTCGTGGGCGCGGTGGTGCTCGTCGGGGTCACGATCGGCATGATCGGCCTCGGCTACCACTACCTGACCGACGTCGTGGGCGGCACGCTGTTCGCCATCGCGGCCGTCTGCGCGACCTGGGCCCTGCTCAGCCGGGCTGCACGGCGTCGCGAGCCAGTGCCGTCAGACGGCTGACGGCCCGCAGGTACTTCTTGCGGTAGCCGCCGTTCACCATCTCGTCGGTGAACAGCAACGGCACGGGCTCGCCGGAGACCACCAGCGGGATCGCGCGGTCGTAGAGCCGGTCGGCGAAGGCGACCAGCCGCAGTCCGACGTTCTGGTCGGGAACCGGGTGGATGTCGCGCAGGTGCACGCGGCTCACGCCGTCGAGAAGCCTGCCGTAGCGCGAGGGATGCAGCCCGGCGAGGTGGTCGCACAAGGCGTCGAAATCATCCACAGTGGACTCGGGATGCGCGGCGGCGGAGGCTTCCAGCTCCTCCGGGCTCACGGGCGGCGGCGCGTCCGGCAGGCCGCGGTGACGGTAGTCAGGGCCGTCGACCCGGCAGACGCCGAACTTGGCGGACAGCGACTGGATCTCGCGCAGGAAGTCCGCAGCGGCGAACCGGCCCTCGCCGAGTTTGTCCGGCAGCGTGTTGGAGGTCGCCGCCACGAACACCCCGGCCGAGATCAGCTCCTGCAACAGCCGGGTGACGAGCATGGTGTCGCCGGGATCGTCGAGTTCGAACTCGTCGATCGCCAGGAACCGGTGTTCGGAAAGCCGTCGCACCGCCTCGGCGAACCCCAGCGCGCCGACGAGGTGGGTCAGCTCCACGAACGTGCCGTACGCCTTGGGCGACGGCGTCTCGTGCCACGTCGAGGCGAGCAGGTGCGTCTTGCCGACACCGAAGCCACCGTCGAGGTAGAGCCCGCGCGGCCCGGACGGCTCCTCGTCCCCGCCGCCGAACAGCGCGCGCAGCTTCGACTTCGGTTTCCGGTTCGCGGCCTCCGCCACGCGCTTCGCGAACGCGCCGCAGTCGACGACGGCCTCCGCCTGGCTCGGCTCGTCCGGATTGGGCACATAGGTGGAGAACCGGACCGCGTCGAACCGGGGAGGCGGGACGAGCGCGGTGATCAGCTCGTCGGCGGAGAGCTCCGGACGGCGATCGATCAGGCGGGCGGGCATTCGCCGAGAGTAACGGCACCGGGGGACGCCGTTCACTCTCCCTGACCGGGCGTATCCCCCGCTCAGCGGTGCCGTCGGGCCCGTGCTGGGATGGTCGTGTGCAGCTTTTGTGGCCAACGACACCGGCGGATCCCGTCTCCGATGCCGACCTCGAACGGCTTTACGGGTATCCCGAGGACATGACCGCCATGAACCGTCCCTGGGTGCAGGTCAACTTCGTCAGCTCCGCCGACGGCGCGGTGGCGGTCGACGAGCTGTCCGAGGGGCTTTCGCATCCCGCGGACAAGCGGATCTTCCTGATGGGACGGCTGCTTTCCGACGTGATCCTGGTCGGCGCCGGCACCGCTCGCGCCGAGGGTTACCGCGGTGCGCGGATCACGCCCGCGCGCGCCGCCCGCCGGGTCTCGCTCGGGCTGTCGGAGGTCCCGCCGATCGCGGTGGTGACCCGTTCCGGTGATCTCGACCCCGCGGGCCCGTTGTTCACCGACACCAAGGTTCCGCCGATCGTCATCACGACCGGGAAGGCGCCCCGGGCCGCGCTGGAGCGCGCGGGGGCCGAGGTGCTCGTCGCCGGGACCGACGACGTCGACCTCCACCGCGCGCTCGCGCTGCTGGCCGAACGCGGACTGCGCCGTGTCGACTGCGAGGGCGGGCCGGGGCTGTTCGCCGACCTGATCGCGGCCGACCTGGTCGACCAGCTGTGCCTGACCGTCGCCCCGCTGCTGGCCGGCGCGGGCGAACGCCGGATCGCCGACGGCCGTCCGTCCCCGGCGCCGCGGCGGATGGACCTCGCCTCCGTGCTGTTCGAAGACGGCTTCACCATGCTGCGCTACCGCCGCCGGGAGGGCGGGTGAGAGAGCCCGCGCCGGTTCCCGACGAGGAACTGGCGGCCCGGGCCGCCGCCGGGGACCACGGTGCCTTCGACACCTTGGTTCGGCGGCACACGGCCAGGATGTACCGAGTGGCGTTGCGGATCACCGGCAGCACGTCGGAAGCCGAGGACGTCGTCCAGGAAGCCTGGCTTTCCGCGTGGCGGGCGCTGCCCGGGTTCCGGTACGAGTCCGCGGTGTCGACCTGGCTCTACCGGGTCACCACGAACGGCGCGCTCAGGCAGGTCCGGCGCCGGAAACCGACCGTGCCGCTCGACGAGGGCGACGCGGGCGTCGTCCCTGGTCCGGAGCGTCACGTGGTGAGCGCCGAGCAGGTCGACACGGTGCTCCGCGCGATCTCGGAACTCGACGTCGGCCAGCGGATCCCGCTGATTCTGCGAGAATTCGAAGGGTTGACCTACGACGAGGTTGCCGAGGTGATGGAAGTGAGCGTGCCCGCTCTGCGCACTCGGCTGCATCGCGCGAGAGCGGCGCTGCTGGCGAAACTCGGCGACAACTTCCGACCCCGGGAACGGTGATGAGCGAGGATCCGCGCGACGACCCCCGGTGGGAGCAGGTACGCGCCGCCGCGAGCCGTCCGGTGCCGACGCCGCCAGGACTCATCGAACGGGTGCTCCGGTCGGTCGGGGGCGTCCGTGGCAAGCACACCACCCCTCCCCTCGATCTGCCGTCTGCGGGCGGGAAGACCCAGGTGTCGGAACGGGCGCTGGTGCTGATGACCCGGAAGCTCGCCGCCGGGATCGGCCGCGACCTCGGCGGGGTCCACGTCTCGGCCGTCGCGCTCGAGGACGACGTGCTCCAGGTGCTGGTGACGGTCCGGTTCGGCGTCGAAGCGGCGGTCGCGGAACTGTTGCGGCACCGGGTCAGCGCGGCGCTGACCGGGCAGCTCGGGTCGGCTCCGCCGACGATCAACGTCCACGTCGTCGACGTGCACCCCGACTGAAGCAAGCGACAGAAGCGGCGGTGGCCCGTCACCTCCGGAAGGTGAACCCCGGAACTGATTACCCCATCCGGGGGACATCGCGTGACGACTCGGCGTGCGCGCGTGTCCTGGTCGGTGAGAGCGTAGGGACCGCCGCGCGCGCAGGTCGCGCGGCGCAGGCCGAGAAGGAGCGAACTCCATGGCGCAGCCGAGCGTGAGCAAGCCCGACACCCCGGTGGTGGGGTCGTCCCTCAACGAGGAAGGAGCCGCCGGCAAGACCACGATCTCGTCGGTGGTGGTGCAGAAGGTGGCGGGCCTCGCCACCCGCGAGGTCACCGGGGTCCACGCGCTGGGCGGCGGGGTCTCGCGGGCCTTCGGCGCGATCCGCGAGCGCATCCCCGGTTCCGGCACGGTCACCACGTCCGGTGTCTCGGTCGAGGTCGGCGAGAAGCAGGCCGCGATCGATCTCGACGTCGTCGTCGAGTACGGCGCGCGCATCGTCGACGTCGCCCGCGCGGTGCGCCGCAACGTGATCGGCCAGGTCGAGCAGATCACCGGCCTCGAGGTGATCGAGGTCAACATCGCGGTCAACGACATCCACCTGCCCGACGAGAACGGCGGCGAGACCGAGACCTCGCGGGTCGAGTGATGAACGGGACTCAGACCGGCCTGCTCGCCGGCCTCATCCTCGGCCTCGCCGCGACCCAGGGCTTCACCGCGTTCCTGGTGACGCTGGCCGTTGGCGTCATCGGCCTCGTCCTCGGCCGCGTGCTCGACGGCGAACTCGACCTCGGCGACCTGTTCGGCCGGGGCCGCGACAAATGACCCTCCCGGCCGAACCGGAGGACCGCGGCACCCTCACCATCGCGCCGTCCGTGGTCCGCAAGATCGCGCAGCACGCCGCGGACCAGGTCGACGGGACCACGCGCGCCGAGCGGCGGATCGCCGGGCTCGGGCTGGGGACCCACGGCGCGAGCGCGAAGGTCGGCGGTGAGGGCAACGACGTCGACCTCCTGCTCGACGTCGCTTTGCACTACCCGGCGCCGGTGCGGCGGATCGTCGGCGATCTCCGCGCCCGGGTCACCGAGGAGGTCGAACGGATCACCTCGTACCAGGTCCGGGACATCTCGGTGACGGTTTCCGCGCTCCTGCCCGACATCGCGCCCCGCGTCAGCTAGAAGGAGCACCATGCGTTTGTTCGTCCGCCTGCTGTCGGCCCTGATCGGGCTGGCGCTGGCCGCCGCGGGGGTCCTGCTGGCCTTGGAGGTCGGCTGGGGCTGGTGGCGGCCCGGGCGGGGGCCCCTGTTCGTCCCGTGGGACGACTGGCGCGACAGGCTCGCGGAACTGTCCTGGACCACCACCGAGGTCCGTTACCTCGCGATCGCCGTCGCGGTCGTGGGGCTGCTGCTGATCCTGGCGTCGGCCTCGGCCGGGCGGCGCGCCATCCGGCTGACCGATCCGGCGAACGAGGTCAGCGTGACCACGTCGCCGCGCTCGCTGGCGAGGCTGGTCGGGGTGACCGTGCGCGCGCAGGACAACGTCGCGGGCGCGAAGGTCACCGCCACCGCCAAGAAGATCCGTGTCCGTGCGACGAGCAGGCTGGAAACCGAAGGCGAGCTGCGGCCGCGGCTGCTGGAGACGGTCTCCGGTCTGCTCGACGACGTCCCCCTGGTGCGGCGGCCGAAGGTGTCGGTCGTCGTCGACTCCCCGAAGGACCGCCGATGACCCGTTCGGTCTCCGCCAAGGCACTCGGCCGGTCCACCGGCACGGAACGGACGCTGACCGTCCTCATCGGACTCCTCGCGCTGCTCGGTGGCGCGGCGGTACTCGTGGTCGGCGCGGGCTGGCTCGGCACGTACCGCGCGAACCGTTCGCTCGTCGACCCGATCGCGCTCGACTGGCTCCTCCGGAACGCGCTCGCCGCGCGGATCGGGGCGCTCGTGCTCGGCGTCCTCCTGCTGTGGCTGGGCTTGTGGTGGTTCTCCCGGTCACTGCGCCCGGAAGGCCGTCCGGATCTCGAACTCGACGACCTCGTGGTGACGGCGTCGGCCATCTCCGAGGCCGTCCGCGTCGACGCCGAAACGATCGACGGCGTCGGGCGCGCCCGGGTCCGCGCGGTCGGCGACAAGGAGAACCCTGCGCTGCGGATCACGCTCTGGCTCGTCGAGGGCACCGACCTGAAACGGGTCTGGGAACAGCTCGACCTCACCGTGCTGGCCAGGGCGCGGGAATCTCTCGGCGTCGACGTGCTGCCCACCGCGGTCCGGATCGAACTCGACACGGCAGCACCGCAACGGGTGCGCTGACCGTGTCCTTGCGGCAAGAATGGCCGTCATGTCGCTTCCCTTGACTCCGCCGGTCAAACCGATGCTCGCCAAACCGGCGAAGGCGATCCCCGATTCCGGCGGGCTGCTGTTCGAGCCGAAATGGGACGGGTACCGATGCCTGGTGTTCCGCGACGGTGACGAACTGACCCTGCAGTCGCGGTCGGAGAAGCCGCTCAACCGATACTTCCCCGAGGTCATCGAGCGGCTGAAGGCGACCCTGCCCGAGCGGATCGTGCTCGACGGCGAACTCGTGGTCGGCCGGGACGGGAAGCTGGACTTCGACGCGCTGACCGACCGGATCCACCCCGCCGAGAGCCGGATCAAGCTGCTCGCGGACCAGACTCCGGCGGAATTCGTCGCGTTCGACCTGCTGGCGCTCGGCGACGAGTCCTATCTGGACGAACCGACGTCGAAGCGCCGGGAACGGCTGGAGAAACTGGCTTCGGACGGCATCCACCTGACCCCGGCCACCTCGGATCCGGCGATCGCCCGGCACTGGTTCGAGCTGTTCGAGGGCGCGGGGCTCGACGGCGTCATCGGCAAACCACTCGACGAGCCGTACACCCCCGGCAAACGCGTGCTGCTGAAGTACAAGCACTCGCGCACCGCCGACTGCGTGCTCGCGGGGCTGCGCTGGCACGTCGACGGCGAAGAGGGCGAGATGGTCGGCTCGTTCCTGCTCGGGCTCTACGACGAGAACGGCGTGCTGCACCACCCCGGTGTCGTCGGGTCGTTCCCGGTCACCCGGCGGCGTGAACTGGCCGAGGAGCTGGCGCCGCTGATCACCGACGGGGCCGATCACCCCTGGCTGGGCGACAACGTGCGGGAACACCAGCGGATCCCCGGCGGGATCACCCGGTGGAAGTCCAAGGAAGCCCCGTGGGTGCCGCTGAAGCTGGAGAAGGTGGTCGAGGTCGGCTACGAGCACACCGAAGGCGGGTATCCGTCGCGGTTCCGCCACACCGCGCAGTTCAAGCGCTGGCGTCCCGACCGCGAACCGGACTCCTGCACCTACGCGCAGCTCGACGAGGTCGCCCGCTACGACCTGGACGCGGTGTTCCGCGGCGAGGTGAAACGCACCCGCTAACCGGGGCCTGACACGTCACCTGCGAAGCTCACCTACGAGCTTTTGTCATGCCCGGAAAGTGAGGACCAGCCCGTGCGCCCCGCCAGCACCGTCCGCCGCAGGCCACGGCTGATCCTGATGACGACCGTGGTCGCGGCCGTGCTCACGGGCTGCACGGCCGGACCGTCGGTCCGGCCGGCGGTGATCGACAACGACGGCAAACCGGACCCCGGCTCGTCGACGTCCGCGCAACCGGTGCCGTTGCCGCCGCTCGCCGAGCCGCAGTCGCCGTCGATCAAATGGGACGACTGCGACGAGGCGACCAGGCAGCGGCTGGGCCAGCCGTCCGTGCCGGACACGCTGAAGTTCTCCTGCGCCAGGGTGCCGACCACACTCGACGCTCCGGACCTGCCGGGCCGCGGGCTCTCGCGGCTGTCGGTGGTCAAGACCGGCGGCGGGCCGATCCCGCTCGTCGTGGTCAACGACGTCGACGGTGAACCGGGCTCGCTGTACGCCGCGCGCCTGGCCGCGACGCTGCCGCCCGAGTTCCTGCAGAAGTTCTCGCTGATCGGCGTGGACCGGCGCGGGACCGGGACTTCCGCGCCGGTGCAGTGCGTCCCGGCGGAGATCCGCACCGACCTGCTCGGCGGCGACCCGGCGGCCGGTGACCTCGAAGGCGTCGTCGACGCGGCGCGCAAGGCGGGGCAGCAGTGCGCCATCGAACTGGACGACTCGCAGGTCGCGATGGACAGCTGGCGGGCCGCGGGCGACCTCGAAGAGCTCCGGCAGCAGCTGGGGCTGGACAAGCTGCACGCGCTGGGACGCGGTGACGGTTCGAAGGTCCTCGCCGAATACGCCGTGCGGTTCCCGGCGCAGGTCGGCCGCATGATGCTCGACGGGCTGCCCGATCCCGCGCCCGACGGCGCCGCCGTGCAGGAATCCGTCGCCGCGAGCGCGCAGGCGACCCTCGACGCTTTCGGCACCGAGTGCATCGCGAAAGGTTGCCCGATCGGCGACGCCCGCGCGGCCGTGACCGCCGTCGCCGACCGGCTCCGCTCGGCCCCCGCGACGACCACCGACGGCGCGGAGATCACGCCGGGGATCGCGCTGTACGCCGTCTACTCCGGGCTCGCGCAGCGCTCGCGCTGGGTGGAGCTCGCCGAGGCGCTCAAATCCGCGCAGACCGGTGACGTCACGCCGCTGGCCGCGTTCGCCGAGCCGGTGCTGAAGGATTCCCGGGCGCGGCCTTGGCGTAATCGCCCATCTGGTGGTTCTCCGTTTCCTCACCCCCAACCGGTCGGGGTGACCGGTCCAGGGGACTCCTCGAGTCGAATACTCA
>NZ_JBFBGL010000063.1:0-47476 GCF_040684635.1 Amycolatopsis sp. NPDC089917
AGCCCGACCTGTTCACATCCATGAACGGAGTCTGTTATAGTGATTATGTTCATCCATAAGAACGCTGTTCGGGACCCATCCTGACCGACACCTCGCCTTGGCCCCTAAGACCGTTCGGCGACTTCGTCGCGCATCCGCTGCTCGTTCTCCTGCAGTTCCGGCGTGAAGGCTTCGCCGAAGTCCTCGGCTTCGAGGATCTTGCGGACTTCGAGCACGGTGTCACCGTGCGGGGGAGTGGGACAGCGCTTCGCCCACTCGATCGCTTCGGCGCGCGACGGGACGTCGACGATCCAGAAGCCGCCGACGAGTTCCTTGGCTTCGGTGAAGGGGCCGTCGGTGACCGTGGCCCCGGCGGCGCCGAGCGTGACCCGCGCGCCCTTCGAGCTCTCCTGAAGACCTTCGCCACCCAGAAGGATCCCGGCGTCGAGCATGTCCTGGTTGAACTTCGCCATGGCGGTCAGTGCCTCCATCGGCGGCATCTTCCCGGCTTCGGAATCCTCGTCCGCCTTGATGATGATCATGAATCGCATGCGTCTTCCTCCCAGTGAACCGGACGTATCGCCCGGACTCTACCGGCGAGGACGATCACGCCCGCCCGAACCGGGACAGATGCACGATCACCGCCGTGGTCACGGTGACCATCCCGGTCAGCAGGAGGGCCGGGCTGTTCAGCACCATGCCCAGCAGCATGAGCAGACCGGCGATGATGTCGAGGGTCAGGACGACCACCAGCCGGAGCAGCGGGGGTCGTGCGGGCTTGCCCGAGCGAAGCCGGGCCGCCAGCGCGGGCTCGGTGAGCTCGAACCAGCGCTCGATCTTCTCCAGCTCTTGCCGATCGTGATGGCTCAGCATCGGTTTCTCCTTCGGCGCGGCCCCGCCCGTCGACATCGACGGAATACCCAGGCGCGGGGCCGGATAAGCATCGAATTTCGAGGAATCTCGTATAACGGCCTATACGTCGCGGCGAATGGCACATGCCCGGTGGGCCGAATGGTTGCGCCATTAGTGGTTTCCGCACGCGGAAAGATCGTCAAGGAACGGAGTGATCGGTAGTTTCTGCGCTTGTGGCCAGGGTGGCCACGGGCTGCTCCATCCGGGAGGACTCGAGCGATGACCATACCCACCGAACCGATCGGCAGTATTCCCCGTCCTGCCTATCTCGTCGAGGCACTCGGTGAGCACGCGGCCGGGCGGCTCGACGCCGACGGTCTCGGCGAGGCGCAGGAAAAGGCTCTCGTGGAAACCATCCAACGTCTCGAGGAGACCGGTTCGCCGGTCATCACCGACGGCGAGCAGGGTAAACCGAGCTTCGCCACCTATCCCTTGGCGGGGCTGGCTTCCCTGGCCTCCGACGGCGTCGTCATCCCCTTCGCCGACGGGCACACCCGGCAGCTGCCGAGGCTGACCGCCGGCCCTTTCCGCTACCAGACCTACGCCGACACGTATCTGCGCGCGGCGAAGAAGCATGCGACCAAACCGGTGAAGCAGGCGGTGATCGCCGCTTCGGCGATCGGGCTGGTCTACCCCGGTGAGGAATTGTCCGGATATGACAAAGAACAGTTCATCGCCGACCTCGTGAATGAGGCGGAAACCGATATCCGCCGCAGCCTCGACGCCGGCGCGGACAGCGTTCAGATCGACTTCACCGAAGGCAGGTTGTCACTGAAACTCGACCCGTCCGGTGGGCTTCTTCAGTCTTTTGTGGACTTGAACAACGCCGTGCTGGCCCGGTTCTCCGACGAGGAGCGGAAGAGGATCGGGGTGCACACCTGCCCCGGCGGCGACCAGGACTCGGTGCACAGCCTCGACGTCGACTACGCCGGACTTCTGCCGACGTTGTTCCAGCTCAACGTCGGCAACGTCTACGTCCAGCTGGCCAGCGAGGCGGATCCCGAGCGGGCGCTGCGGGTGATCGCCGAGCACGCCCGCCCGGAGCAGCGGATCTTCGTCGGCGTGACCGACCCGATCGACCCGCGCGTCGAAACCGCGGAGGAGGTTCGGGACAGGGTGCTGCAGGCGGCCCGGTTCCTCCCGCCGGACCGGTTGGGCACCTGTGACGACTGCGGGTTCTCGCCGTTCGCCGACGACACTTCGACGTCGCGGGAGACCGCGTTCGCCAAGATCGCCGCCCGCGTCGAAGGCACGCGTCTCGCCGCCGAAGCCCTGGGCTGATGCCGGGTGATGGGCGCCTTGCTCAGTTCTGGACGGCGACGCGGATGCCGAGCCCGACCAGGAAGGTGCCCATCACCGCGTCCATCCCGCGACGCACCTTGCCGGAGCCGAAGAACCGCCGCAGCGAACCGACCAGCGTCGCCAGGGTGAAGGTCCACACCACCGCCACCGTCGTGGCGAGCACCGCGAGCTGCAGGGTCTGCACGGTCGAGGCCGAATGCGGAAGGAACTGCGGGATCAGCGCGAGGAAGAAGACCGCTACCTTCGGGTTGAGCAGGTTGGTCAGCAAGCCCTGGCGGAACGCTTCCCTGGGCGAGACGACGGGTGTCACCCTGTCCTTGAGCTCGCTGTAGTCGCCGCGGCGCACGGCCAGCCACGCCTTGACGCCGAGGAAGATCAGGTACGCGGCGCCGATCAGCTTCACCACGGTGAAGGCGATCGCCGACACGGTGAGGATCGCCGCGACCCCGAGCGCGATCGCGACCACCCAGACGAAGACGCCGAGCGCGATGCCGAGTCCGGCGGCGATCCCGGCCTTGCGCCCGCCGAGGATCGCGCTGCGGGTCACCACCAGGAAGTCCGGCCCGGGTGCCATCGCGCCGAGCAGGCAGACCAAGACGAACGAAAGTGCGGTGGCGCCGGAGATCATCCTTCGATCCTATCCGGCTGTTCGACGTCCCGGGCCATGACCGCTCCCGGGAGATCGACCCCGTCGGGCGTCGTCACAGTCACCCGTTCGAGTTCGGTGAAGCCGAACGACAGGTACAGCGGGACGCCGGGCAAGGTCGCGGTCAGCGTCAGCGAGGTGAACCCCTCGGCCTTCGCCGCGAGGCGGCACGATTCGAGGATCGCGCGCCCGAGCCCGCGCCGGGTCCAGTCGCCGCGGACGAACATGGCGCGCACCCGAGCCGGTTCGGTGGCCGGGTCGAGCGGACGTTCGTCGTCCGCCGCGTCGCCCGCGCCTGCGTGGGTCTTGTTGCGACGGCTCCACCCTCCGCAGGCGACGATCTCGCCGTCGGTCTCGTGCACGAAGTAGGTGCCGTCTTCGATCAGCCGCAGATCGATGGCCGCGATGTGCTCGGCCGCGCTCGCCGTCTGCCGCTCGTCGTAGAACCGGGGGAACAACTCCAGCACCGAGGCCCGCATCAGCGCCGCGATGGCGGGCGCGTCGGCGAGCGTCGCCGTCCGCTGCGGGGGTGTGTACGCCGTCATGTCGCGGAAGATAGCCAATGGCGGCGGCCGCGCCTACCGGATAATCGAGGGATGATCACCGACGACGGGCGTGAGCTGTGGACCTCGGCGACCGGCCGGGGCGCACCGATCCTGTGCTGCCATGGCGGCCCGGGGCTGTGGGACATGTTCGGCACCTTCGATCCGGGCCCGGGATTCCGGCTGATCCGGTGGGATCAGCGCGGTGCCGGTCGCTCGGAACCGCGTGGCCCGTACACGCTCGACCGGATGGTGGCCGACGTCGACGCCGTCCGCGAGTGGCACGGGCTCGACCGCGTCCCGGTGCTCGGGCATTCGTGGGGCGCGCATCTCGGCCTCCTCTATGTCCTCGCGCATCCGGAGCGGGTGAGCGCGTTCGTCTACGTGTCGGGTGTCGGACTCGGGTACGAGTGGCACGCGGAGTTCAAGCAGAACTTCGAGCGAGTGCTGGGGGATCGGCATCGGCGATGGACCGAGCTTCGTGCGAAGGAACGTGATGCTGCCGAAGAGCGGGAACTCGCGGTCCTCCAGTGGGCGGCCGACTTCGTGGTGGACGGCGCGCGTCACGCCGAGACGATGGCGACACCGTGGTTCCCGATCAACTACGAGGCGAACTCCGCGCTGGGCGAGGAGATGCGCGCGGTGCCGGAGTCCGAGCTCGTCGAGGCTTGCCGGTCGCTGCGGGTGCCGACGTTGATCGTGGACGGGATGGCGGACGCCCGGCCTCGATGGGCGGTCGACTCGCTGGAGCGGGCTCTGCCTTCGGTGACCCGGGTACGGCTGCCCGGTGTCGGTCACGTGCCGTGGCTGGAGGCGCCGGAGGCGTTCCGGACCGCCGTGGCCGACTTCGTGGCGCGGCACGGCGGCGTGTCATGAGGGGTCCCCATGGGGCGAAACCCGTCCCATGGGGACCCCTCATGACACACCTCAGGCCTTGGCGATCGGCTGCTGCAACTCGGTGACCCACTTGTCCCCGTCGGCCGGGCAATCGAGGTAGAACTCCCGTGCCGGGCCGCTCGCGCGGTATCCGTGCGCGTCGACCCACTTCGCCAGTGCCTGGTAGCTGGAGAGCACGGTCTCCATCGAGCCCCGGTGCAGGATCGTCGCCGCGGTCGCCACTTCGGCGAGGCTCACCGTCGAAAAGCCTTCCGAGCCATCGGTTTCGGCCGCGATCGGGACGGCGGCGTGGATCAGCACGCGTTCGCCGTCGGGGTCGTCCTCGTAGTAGGCGATGAGCGGCCCCGACGGCGTGATCGGGCCGAGCGCCCCGAACAGCTCCTTGTACAGGCCCTGCACGACGGGCCCGATCTCCTCGTTCACGTATCCGCCCGCCGTCCCGGTCAGCTCGGCGACGCGCACCGCGGGCAGGCTTTTGAGGACGACGTCTTCGGAAGGCATGCTTCCCTCGCTTTCGATCGACCGGAGCCTCGCTTCGACGGCCATGAGCCGTGCCTCGTCGGCCGCGATGGCCGCTTCGAGTTCGGCCCGGCGCAACCGCAGCATCCCGCGCAACTCGTCGGCGCCGACCTCCGCGTCGAGGATCTCCTGCACCTGGGTGAGCGTGAAGCCGAGATCCTTGAGCGCGATCACCCGGTTGAGCCGGGCCAGCTGGTCGCCGGTGTAGGACCGGTACCCGCTGAACGGGTCGACGTGGGCGGGCCGCAGCAGCCCGATGGCGTCGTAGTGACGCAGCATCCGGACCGACACCCGGCCGTGCTTGGCGAAATCTCCGATACTGAACATGACGCCTCCCAGCCGACAGCCTGACACGGTGTCACAGTCAAGCGGTCACCGCACGAGCCGGAAGAACGACCGCACCTCCTCGGTGAACGCCTTCGGCTGCTCGAAGGCCGCGAAGTGGCCTCCCCACTCCAGCTCGTTCCAGTACCGGATGTCGGTGAACCGGCGCTCGGCCCAGCGGCACGACGCCCGCGGCGACTCGCGCGGGAAGATCGAACAGCCGGTCGGCACGGCGATCGTGTCCACAGTGGATTCGGTGAACCAGCTCGACACTTCCGCGAAACTCTCCCAGTACAACCGGGCCGACGAGGCGCCGGTGCCGGTCAGCCGGTAGAGCGTGATGTCGTCGAGCATCGCGTCCCGGCCCACCTCTCACTCGCCGGTATACCGCCCGTTGACCGCAGGCAGGTCAGCGAGCTATTCTCGATATACGAAAGAAAAATTCCGCAGAGCGAAATTACAGAGGTTTCGATGGCTGATCTTGCGGGTTCGCGTCATGCGCTGCCCTACGTGCTGAACCTGTCGCTGGTCTTCACCGAGCTGCCGCTGCTCGACCGTGCGGAAGCGGCGCGCGCGGCGGGTTTCACCGCGGTCGAGTACTGGTGGCCGTTCGAGACGCCGGTGCCGGACGCCGCCGAGGTCGACGCGTTCGTGGCGTCGGTCGAGCGGGCGGGTGTCGCGGTGACCGGGCTGAACTTCTTCCCCGGTGACATGGCCGGAGGCGATCGGGGCCTGGTCACCTGGCCCGGCCGCGAGGACGAGTTCACCCGAGGTGTCGCGTCCGCGATCGACCTCGGCGAACGGCTCGGCTGCCGCCGGTTCAACGCGCTCTACGGCAACCGGATCGACGGCGCGGATCCGGCCGGACAGGACAAGCTCGGCCTGTCGAATCTGGCGCTCGCGTCGGACGCGGCCGCGCGGATCGACGCGGAGATCGTCTTGGAACCGCTGTCCGGGGCGGAGAAGTACCCGCTCAAGACTGCGGACGACGTCCTGAAAGTGCTCGACGAACTCGGGCGGGACAACGTGAAGCTGCTGGCCGACCTGTACCACCTGGCGGTCAACGGTGACGACCTCGACACGGTCACGACCGTCCACACCGGACGGATCGGCCATGTGCAGATCGCCGATGCCCCAGGGCGCCACCAGCCGGGGACCGGAACGCTGGACATCGAGGGCTACCTGGAAAAGCTGCAGGCGGCGGGCTACCGCGGGCAGGTCGGGGTGGAGTACAAACCCGACGGCCCGAGCGCGGATTCGCTGTCGTGGCTGCCTTTCGAACGAAGGGGACTGGCATGACCAAGCTGGGATTCATCGGCCTGGGGATCATGGGCGGGCCGATGGCGGGACATCTCGTCGCGGCCGGCCACGAGGTGAGCGGATTCGACACGAACGCGGACGCGCTCGCGAGGCTGGAAGCCGCGGGCGGCCGGGCGGCGAACGGAGTGACGGACGCCGTGGCCGGCGCCGAGGTCGTCATCACCATGCTGCCGAACCATCCGCAGGTCGAAGCCGTCGTGCTGGCGGCCGGAGGCGTGCTGGAGTCGGCGAAACCGGGCACCCTGCTGATCGACATGAGCACGATCCGGCCGGAGACCTCCATCGAGGTGGCGGAGCGGGCGGCCGAACGGGAGATCCGCGTGCTCGACGCGCCCGTGTCCGGTGGTCAGGCCGGTGCCGAGCAGGCCTCACTGTCCATCATGGCCGGTGGCGACGCGGAGGACTTCGCCGTCGCGCTCCCGATCCTGGAGGCCGTCGGCAAGACGATCGTGCACGTCGGGCCGCACGGCGCCGGTCAGGTGGTCAAGGCCGCCAACCAGCTCGTCGTCGGCGGCACCTACGGTTTGATCGCGGAAGCCATCGTGCTGCTGGAGGCGTCGGGCGTGGACGCCGGGGTCGGGCTGGACGTCCTCGCGGGCGGCCTGGCGGGCAGCCGGATCCTCGAACTCAAGCGGAAGTCCATGGTGGCGCGGGAATTCGCGCCGGGCTTCCGGATCGACCTGCACCACAAGGACATGGGCATCGCGCTCGCCGCGGCCAGGCAGGCCGACGTCGCGCTGCCGATCACCGGGCTGGTCGCCCAGCTCGTCGCCGCCGGACGGGCGATGGGCCACGGCTCGCTCGATCACTCCGCCCTGCTGAAGGTCGTCGAAACGCTGTCCGGCGCGGAAAGCAAGGAGTGAGGAATGCCCAGAATCCCCGCCATGCAGGCCGTCGTCGACGTCCTGGTCAGTGAGGGCGTCGACACCGCGTTCGGCTGTCCCGGCGCCGCGATCCTCCCGCTGTACCACGCGATGCAGGGCAGCGGCATCGAGCATCTGATCGTGCGCCACGAAGAGGGCGCCACCCACATGGCCGACGGCTGGGCGCGGACCACCGGGAACGTCGGCGTCGCGATCGGCACCTCCGGGCCCGCCGGGACGAACATGATCACCGGGCTCTACACCGCGCAGGCCGATTCGATCCCGATCCTGTGCATCACCGGGCAGGCCGACTCACGGAAGCTGCACACCGAGGCCTTCCAGGCCGTCGACATCGTCGAGATCGCCAAACCGGTGACGAAATGGGCGGTGCAGGTCAAGGAGGCGGCCCAGCTGCCGTGGGTGTTCCGGGAGGCGTTCCGGATCGCGCGGTCCGGCCGCCCGGGCCCGGTGCTGATCGATCTGCCGATCGACGTCCAGCGGCAGGAGATCGAATGGGACTCCAGCATCGATTCGCCGCTGCCGGTCATCAAGGCGACGCCGTCGCCGGCCCGGGTCGAACGGGCACTGGATCTGATGCTGGCCGCCGAGCGGCCGTTGATCCTCGCGGGCGGCGGCGTGGTGCTCGGCGACGCGAGCGACCGGCTGCGGACCGCGGCCGAACTGCTCGGCGTCCCGGTCGGCGTGACGCTGATGGGCAAGGGGAGCTTCCCCGAGGACCACGAACTGTTCGCCGGTATGGCAGGTATCCAGACGTCGCAACGGTGGGCGAACGCTGCCTTCCTCGAAGCGGATCTGGTGCTGGCACTCGGCGCGCGGTTCGGCGACCGGCACACCGGTGACCTCGACGTCTACCGCGGGAGCCGGAAGTTCATCCACGTCGACATCGAGCCGACGCAGCTGGGCAAGGTGTTCGGGCCGGACCTCGGGATCGTGTCGGACACGGGCACCTTCCTGGACGCGTTGATCGAGGCTGCGTCGAGGCGCTCCCCGGCGCGGGATCGCGCGTGGCCGCGGCGGATCGGTGAGCTGAAGGACGGCCTGCCACGACGCGAGGATTTCGAGGACACTCCGATCAAGGCGCCCCGGGTGTTCAAGGAGATCAACGAGTTCTACGGCGAGGACGCCTACTTCGTCACCGCGATCGGGCTCTATCAGATCTGGTCCGGGCAGTTCCAGCGCGCGCACAAGCCGCGGCACTACCAGGTGTGCGGCCAGGCGGGCCCGCTCGGCTGGGAGATCCCGGCGGCGATCGGCGTCAAGAAGGCGAAACCGGAGGCGGAGGTCGTCGGTGTCGTCGGGGACTACTCGTTCCAGTTCCTGGTGGAGGAGCTGGCGGTGGCCGCGCAGTACGACGTCGGGTTCGTGCTGATCATGCTGAACAACGAGTACCTCGGGCTCATCCGGCAGGCCGAGACCGGCTACGAGATGAACTTCGAGGTCGACATCCACTACGACAAGAACGGCACGGACAATGTGAAGGTCATGGAGGCCTACGGCTGCTCCGGGACCCGCGTGACCGAGCCGGGCGAGATCCGGACGTCGCTGGAATGGGCGCGCAAGGAGGCCGAGCGCACCTCGCGACCGGTGCTGGTGGAGATCATGATCGAACGCGAGGGGAACGCCGCGATGGGCAAGGCGCTCGACAGCGTCGTCGAGTTCGAGCCGATCGCGGGCTGACGACGGTGCCCGGCCGTCGCCCCGTGGCGGCCGGGCACCGTCGGTTCGTCAGGCCTTGCCCTGGTCGTTGCTCAGCCACTTCTCCGGCCGGACCCGGACCAGCACGGAGTTGTCGCTCAGGGCGCCGTCGACGTACTTGGTGCCCTCGTCCTCCGGCAGGTAGCGGTGCGCGATCTTCAGCGCCTGTTCCCGGGTCGGCGGAGCGTCGTTGGCGACGACCGGACCCTCGGCCGTCACGTACTTGTACGGCAGCGTCTCCGACTGCGCGACCAGGCTCAGCCTGCCCGCCTTCTTGATCGCCTTGTCCTTGACCGAACCGCCGTCCATCCAGATGAGGAGTTCCCCGCCGGGCTCGTAGTCGTACCAGACCGGCACGGCCAGCGGGGCCCGCCCTTCCCGCTCCACGGCCAAGACCCCGATGTGGACCTCGCTCAGGAAGGCTTCCCGTTCCTCGGCGGTCATGACGAAAGACGACATCCGTGTCTCGCTTCTCTCGGTTGGTGATCTACGAGAAGCGACAACGCGGCCCGGGTTCAGGACATTCCGGGCATCGCGTTTCGTTCGCTGAATGCGCTCTGGCGCATTCAGCGAACGAAACGCGGGGTGGTCACGGGGTGGGCGAGGTGGTGGTGGAGCTGGTCGGGCTCGTCTCGCCGGTGTTGCCCGCCGGGGTCGACGACGGCGGCGCCGAAGACGTGCTGGACGGCGGAGGCGTCGTCGAGGACGGGGGCGTGCTCGAAGGCGGCGTCGACGACGGCGGCGTACTGGTCGGCTTCGAGGGCGAGCTGCTGCTCGGCGGAGTGCTGCTGCTCGGCGGGAGCGACGAGCCCGGCGGCGGGGTCGTCGGCGGTGTGGTCGTGCCAGGCGGGGGAGTGTCGGGCAGCGTCGGGACCGGGATCTGGCCGCCGGGCGTGTCGGCGGCGACGTTCGAGGAGTCGGGCGCGCCGACCGGGACCTGGCTGTCCGGCATGGTCGAGACGCCACCTCGATAGGCGACCGCCCAGCGGATCACGGTGTCCACATAGGACAGCGAGTGGTTGTAGCGGTACACGGCCACGCGCTGGGTCTGCTCGGACGTCAGGTCGACGCCGCCGGAGCAGAGGTAGCGGCCCGAGCCGAGCGTCGCGTCGTAGATGTTGTTGGGGTTCGACTCGCCGTCGCCGTTGCCGTCGGAGGCGTAGCCCTTCCACGTCGACGGGATGAACTGCGTCGGGCCCACCGCGCGGTCCCACACCGTGTCGCCGTCGTACTTCCCGCCGTCGGTGTCGGGGATCGCGGCGAACGCGCCGGCTCCGTTGAGCTGCGGGCCGAGGATCGGTTCGAGGGTGTTGCCCTTCGCGTCGACGTAACCGCCGCGCGCGTGGTTGGACTCGATCCGGCCGATGCTGGCGATCAGCGCCCAGTCGATGTGACAGCCGGGCAGTTCCTTCGCGAGGATGTCGGCCGCGTTCTTGTACGCCTTCATCATGCTCGCCGGGATGCCGAGCGCGCCCGACGGCGCGAACGAGCCACCGACGTTGCCGGAGCTGCCGGGAACGGTCAGCGGATCCGGATTGGGCGGCTCGGGGAGGCTGCCGTCTACGGCGATCTCCGGGACCGTGCCCACCGGCGGCTGCCAGGCAGCGGCCTGATTCTGCGGCACGACGGGCTTCGGCGCGGCGATCGGGGCATCGGGACCCGCCGACCCGGTGACCGCGGGCAGGACCGCGAGCGCACCACCGGCGAGCGCGAAGGCCGTCCGGTGCCGGGCGGACATCTTGTCCGTCTGTCGAGGGCGGTGCTTCGGCATGTTCTCTCCCGCAAGGTCGACTCCGGGCAAAACTATCCGATACAACCGAATTCTGGGGAAGACACAACGAAAAAGCCGCGAACCTGTCGAGTTTTCGTCCGCCCGGCACAAGACCTTCGTATCGAAGTTGTCAATTTCACGCTGAGTTCACCGAAACGTCAGCAGAATCCCCGGCCCCACCGCGAGCATGGTCCGCACTGCGTGCAAAGAGAACTTTGCATAATCTCCTTTGCATGGCTACCTTGGTGTCATGACCGGTCCGCCGACGCCCGAAGAGATCACCGACGCCGCCGTGCTGAAGGCGATGATGCATCCCTTGCGTCGCCGGATCATGGAGGCGCTGGGCCGCGGGCCCGCGACGGCCACGAAACTGGGTAAGGAGCTGGGGGAGAGCTCGGGCGCGACCAGCTATCACCTGCGAGAACTCGCGAAGTACGACTTCATCGAGGAGGCGCCGGAACTCGCGCACGGCAAGGAGCGCTGGTGGCGTGCCAGGCAGCGAGACATCCGCTGGCCCCGGCACAGCGAGCAGAACGAAGAGATGCGCGCGGTGTTCGACGAGGCGCATCGCGCCGCGTTCACCGAGGACCTGGAGCAGATGGCGCGCTTCCTGCGCCGTCGCGACGAACTGGGCGAATGGGGTGACGCGCTGGTGTTCTCGCGCGGCGCGGTGCACGTGAACATCGAGGAGCTCAAGCAGTTCTGGGAGGAGTACCTGGAGCTGCTGCGCCGCTATTGGCGGCCTGAACCCGGACCGGACGCGCGAAAGGTGTACGTGCGCTGGACGGCGTTCCCGGATCCGGACGAGGAGTGAGAGAGGGGAGCTGAAAAGCCGGTGGGAGAGCGGCCACTCGACCACCGGAACGCGTCACCACGCCGGACGGCGTGTCTTCACGAACGACTCCACACAAAAGGGGGAGCAGCATGCTGCTCTGGAAAAGAATCGCGGCCGTCGGCGCCGTGACGAGCCTGCTCGCGGCGGGGACCGCGACGGCCGCGCAACCGCCGGATGGAGCGTCCCGCGCGGACGCCACCATCCGCTACACCGAGTACGGCATCCCGCATGTCGTCGCGAACGACTGGACCGGCCTGGGCTTCGGGCAGGGATACGCCGCGGCCAAGGACAACCTCTGCGCGATCGAGGACGTCGCGATCACGACACGGGCCGAGCGGTCCCGATGGCTGGGCCCGGACGCGCCACCGACGAGCGGGGTGAGCCAGGCGAGCACGAACCTCGCCAGCGACCTGTACTTCCAAGGGCTGAACGAAAGCGGCGTGATCGAGCGGCTGCTCGCGGAACCCGCGCCACGCGGGCCGTACCGGGAGGTCCGGGAACTGATCCGCGGCTACGTCGAGGGCGTGAACAAGTACCTGCGCGCCGGTGAGGTCGCCGATCCGGCTTGCCGGGACGCCGGCTGGCTGAAGCCGATCACCGAACTCGACGTCTACCGGCACAGCCACGCGGTCGGGATGATCTTCGGACAGGGCGGGGTCGCGGACTCGATCACCGCGTCGCTGCCGGGCGCCCCGCCCGCGGGTGCCGGCCGTGAGCAGATGACCGGCGAGACCGGGATCGGCAGCAACGCCATCGCGATCGGCAAGGCGGCTTCGGCGAACGGCCGCGGTGTCTCGCTGGCCAACCCGCATCTGCCGTGGCAGCTGAGCGGGACCAGGCTGTGGCAGTCGCAGCTGAGCCTGCCGGGCAAGCTGAACGTCAGCGGCGCCGGGATCCCCGGCATCCCGCTGATGTGGCTGGGTCACAACGAAACCGCGGCCTGGAGCGGTACCGCCACCGACACGACCCGGACGTACACGCTGTTCGAGCTGAAGCTCGTGCCCGGCTCGCCGACGACCTACCTGGTCGACGGGAAGCCCGAGCGGATGCGGCGCTCCGACGTCAGCGTCCTGTCGCGCAGGGCGGACGGCGCCTTGGAACGTGTCGTACGTCCACAGTGGACGACGAGATACGGACCGGTGACGACCCGGCTCGGGCAACGAGAGCTGCCGTGGACGGCGTCGAGTGCCTTCGCGATCGCGGACGCCAACGCCGGGAACCTCGGGATGACGAACTCGATGTTCGAGATCGCCCGCGGCCGGACGGCGGGGGAGATGATCGGCGCGGTCCGCGAGACCCAAGGGCTGCCATGGATGAACATCATCGCCACCGATGATCGCGGCCGCGTGGAGTACAGCCAGATCCACGGGGTCCCACACGTCACCGACGAGAAGGCGGCGCGCTGCAACACGCCGCTGGGCAAGGAACTGTTCGACGCCACGGGGATCGCGGTGCTTGACGGGGCCAGGGCGGCTTGCGCGTGGGGCCGCGACCGTGACGCGCTGCGGCCCGGCGTCTTCGGCCCGTCCAGCCTGCCGACCCTGAGCCGGGACGACTACCTGGCGAACTCGAACGACAGCTACTGGCTGTTCAATCCCGCCGAGCCGAAGACCGGCTTCCCGCGGATCGTGGGCCCGGTCCGCTACGAGCAGAACATGCGGACCCGCGGCGGCTTCGTCGAGATCGCCGATCAGCTGGCGAAAGGCGGCTTCACCGGACAGGCGATGCGGGACCTGATGTTCTCGCACCGGGACCACGCCGCCGAACTCGTGCGGGCCGACGTCGCCGCGATGTGCCGCACGATGCCGGACCTGGACGCGGCCTGCGCCGCGCTGGCGAACTGGAACGGGCGATCCGACGCCGACAGCCGGGGCGCGCTGCTGTTCGACCGGTTCTGGTCCACAGTGGATCGAATGGGGCCGGGGATCTGGAAGGTCCCGTTCGACGTCAAGGACCCGGTCCGCACGCCGAACACGCTCGACACCGGGAACGCGGCGATCCGCAAGGCGCTCGCCGGCGCCGTCGCGGAACTGAAAGCGGCGAACATCCCGCTCGACGCTCCCTACGGCGAGAACCACTACGTCGTTCGGGGAGGCAAGAAGATCCCGCTGGGCGGCGGGACCGCCGGTCGCGGGGTCTACGACTCCCTGGGCGGACCTTGGGATCCGGCCCGCGGCTACACCGAGATCGTGCACGGCGGGACTTACCTGCACGTCGTCGCGTTCAACGGCACCGGATGCCCGGACACGACGACGCTGCTGACCTACTCGCAGTCGGCGAACTCTGAGTCCGTGCACCACAGCGACCAGACGGAGCTGTACTCGCGCAAGCAGTGGGTCACCGAACGGTACTGCGAGAAGGACATCCTCGCGTCGCCGTCGCTCGACGTGGTCCGGGTGAGCAGACGATGATCGCGGCACTGTTGGCGGCCGGGGTGCTGGCGGTGTCTTCGCCGGTGCCCGCCGCCGCATCGGACGGCGAAGTCTCGTTCACCAGCCATGGCGTGACCTTGCACGGGACCGTGGTCGCTCCGGAGGGCGGAGGCCCCGCGCCGGGCATCGTCATGGTGCACGGTTCGGGCGAACACGACCGTGACGACTACCGTGCCGAGGCCGAAGCCTTCGCCAAGGCGGGGATCGCGACCCTGATCTACGACAAGCGGACCGAAGGCTATTCGCTGTTCGAGCGGGACTACTCGGTCCTGGCCGACGACGCGCTCGCCGCGGTCCAGACGCTGCGCTCGCGCCCGGGCGTGGATCCGGCCCGCGTCGGGGTGTGGGGGTTGAGCGAAGGGGGCTGGGTCGCGCCGTTGGCGGCGTCGAAGTCGAAGGACGTCGCCTTCGCGGTCACCGTCGGGGCCAACGGGGTCTCGCCCGACCGGCAGCAGTCGTGGGCTTTCGAGACCTACCTGCGGCACGGCGGGGTCACCGGCTCGATGGTGGACATGGTGTCGTCGACGAACATGCGGACCCTCGCGGGGGCCGGGGTGTTCCCCGAGGCCGGGTACGACCCGGTGCCGGTGCTGGAGAAGGTGCGGCAGCCGGTGCTCGGGCTGTGGGGTGAGCTGGACCGGCTGACCCCGCCCGGCGAGGCGGTCCGGATCTTCCGGGAAACGCTGGAACGGGCCGGGAACAGGCAGTACACGCTGAAGGTGTTCCCGCAGGCGCAGCACGGTCTCCGGCAGACCACGGACGGTTTCGACAAGCTCGACGGCTTCGCTCCCGGCTACCTCGACCTCGTGGCGAAATGGGTGAACGGACCGAAGAACGGTCTGTCGGCCGATCCGCCTCCGGTCCAGGCCGGCCAGAGCGTCGCCCTGGCGCCGCTCGCCTGGCACGAGGCGCCGTGGATGCAGATCGGGGTATGGGCGTTGGCGTTGCTGACGTTCGCGGCTTATCCGGTGACAGCGTTGTTCCGCCGACGCAAGGATGTTCCGCTCGCCCGGCCCGCGCGCTGGCTGGCGTCGACAGGGTTGCTCGCCACGGCGGGCTTCCTCGTCTACTACGTCGTCCTGACGACGGGGGCGGCGATGGCGCCGGGGCCGGTCCTTTTCGGACGGACGTTGCCGTGGCTCGCGTTGCAGCTGATCGCGGTCGGTGTCGTCGTCACCGGCGTGATCACGGCGATCTCGTGGTGGCGCAGGAAGGAACCTGGAGGAGTCCGGGTCGGGCTGCTGCTGGCCGGAGCCGTGCTGTTCATCCCGTGGGCCGTCCATTGGGGACTGCTGGTCCCGTGACGTAAGAGCCTGGGTGCCGGGCGGCCACCCGGCACCCAGGCGAACGGAAGCCGCGTCACCACGCCCGAGGGCGTGTCTTCACGAACGGACCTCCGGGTCAGAAGATACTCAGGACTTCGGGGTGACGGCGAATCGGCGCAGCTCCAGCGCCGGGTTCTTGGCACGCACCTCGGAGATCCGCTCCGCGGAGACCTCGCCGGTCGCGGTCCCGGTGCGCTCGCCGAGCGAGGCGACGACGACGCCCATCGGGTCGACGATCATGCTGTGCCCCGAACCCGCAGGAGCCGCCTGTCCCGCCGCGACCAGATAGATCGTGTTCTCGATCGCCCGCGCCCGGACCAGCGTGGTCCAGTGGTCCTCCTTGAGCGGGCCGGGCATCCACTCCGCCGGGAGCAGCACCGCGTCCGCGCCCGCGTCGACCAGACGGCGGGTGACCTCCGGGAACCGCAGGTCGTAGCAGGTCTGGAGGCCGAAGGTGATCCCGTCGACCTCGAATGTCTCGGGGGCCTCGATGTCGCCGGGGCGAACCAGCTCCGATTCACGGAAACCGAAGGCGTCGTACAGGTGCAGCTTGCGGTACAGCGCCGTGATCGCCCCGTCGGGACCGGCCGCGACGAGCGTGTTCGAGATCCGTTCGCCACCGGGGAGCGCTTCGTTGATGCCCGCGACGACAGTGATCTGCCGGTCCTTCGCGAGACCGCGCAGCTCGGTGACGAACGGTCCGTCGAGTTCTTCGGCCGTGGTCACGAATTCCCGGCTCATCGTCGGTACGGTGAACAACGAGTACTCGGGCAGCGCGACCACCCGCGCCCCGCGGTCCGCCGCTTCGCCGACGAGGGAGGCGACGCGGGCGAGGTTGGCCTCTTTGTCGTTGCCGGGCGCGAACTGCGCCACCGCGACGTGCACCATGGGACCCCTTCCGATCAGTGGAACTCTTGTATACATGATGGATACTTGGCTGGTCCAGGTGTAGGGTCTGTCGCGGAAAGTGACTACACAGAGGGGGAACGAGATGACTGTGACCGCCGAAGGGGGCGGCCCGGCGCGCGAGCGGGTCTACACGTGGCTGCGCGACGGAATCATCTCGGGCGAGCTGGAGGGTGGCCGCTTCCTCGACGAAATGTGGGTCTCCGGCGTCGTCGGCGTCTCCAGGACGCCGGTGCGCGAGGCGTTCCACCGCCTGGCCGCCGAGCGGTTCATCAGTCTCTTGCCGCGCAAGGGCGCGCAGGTGCGCACGGTCACCGCCCGGGAGCTGGAAGAGGTCTACCAGAGCAGGCGGCTGATCGAAGGCCACGCCATCGCGGCGCTGTGCGCGAACAGGGCAGGCGCTCCCGCCGAAATGACGGAACTCATCGACGAGATGGCGCGGGCGGGCGCCGAAAGCGACTGGTTCGCCGTTTCCGGGCTGGATCGCCGGTTCCACCGTGCCATCGTGAACGCCGCGGGCAACACCGTCCTGACCGAGTTGTACGACACCCTTCGTTCGCGGCAGCAGCGGGTCACGGTCCGCGCGCTGGAGGCGCGGCCGGAAAGGCTGACGGTGATCAACGAGGAACACCGGGCGCTGGTCGCCGCCCTGAACGACCACGACGTGAAAGAAGCGTCACGGTTGTTGGAACAGCATTTGCGCCCGGTGTCCGAAGTGATGTCGGTGCTGCCTCAGGAAGGCTGACCCGGCTGGTCGTGCGTCGAACAGTGGATCCCGCCGCCACCCGAGGCGATGGTCGAGATCTTCACCGGCACGATCTCGCGGCCGGGGAACTGGTCCCGCAGGACCTGCTGCGCGCGTTCGTCCGCCTCCGCGTCGCCGAACTTCGGCACGAAGACCGATTTGTTCGCGATGTAGAAGTTGGCGTACGAGATCACGCTGTCCTCGCCGTAGCCCTCGACCTTGTCCGGATCCGGCTGGACGAGGTCGATCACCTTGAACGGTTTGCCGTCGGCGTCGGTGGCGCTCGCGAGCACCGACCTCGCCTGATCGGCCGCGCGGGACCATGAGTCGGGCGGGGTGCCGGGCGCCGCCTTGTCCAGGAGCACGACGCCGGGCGCGGTGAACCGGGCCAGGCAGTCGACGTGCGCGTCGGTGATGTCCTCGCCGCGGACGCCCGCGAACCAGATGACCTTCCGGACGCCGAGCACCTTCTTCAGTTCGTCTTCGATCTCCTGGCGGCTCTTGCCCTTGTTACGGTTGTCGTTGACCAAGGAGCTCTCGGTGACCATCAGCGTGCCCGCGCCGTCGGTCTCGAACGAGCCGCCCTCGGCGGTGATCCAGGTTTCGGTGCGGGTGAGCCCGTACTTGCCGAGCACGGCCCGGGCGACGGCGTTGTCCTTGTCGTGGGGCTTCTGCTTGTTTCCCCAGCCGTTGAAGTTGAAGTCGACCCCCGCGACCTTGCCCGCCTCCTCGGCGAACACCGGCACGGTGTCGCGTGCCCAGAGGTCGTCGACCGGGATCGGGACGACCTCGACAGTGTCGCCGCAGGCCTGCTGGGCGGCGTCGGCGTGCTCGGGCCGGGCGAGGAGCACCACCGGTTCGAAGCGGGCGATCGCCTTGGCCAGCCCGGCGATCTCCTCGCGGACCGCGGGCAGGTCTTCCGCCCAGATGGACTTCGACGCGGGCCAGGACAGGTAGGTGCGCGCGTGGCTTTCCCATTCGGCGCCCAACCGGCGGACTCCCGCCGCCGCGGCGGGCTCGGGCGAACCGGTCGCGGGCGGGGCCGGCTCGCCTGAGCATGCGGTGCTCCCGACGGCTACGGCGCCGACCGCGGTCAGGGCGCGCAGAACCGTGCGGCGGGGCAGGGACGAATCGAACACTGTGCACTCCTTGGCTGGACCGGTGGTGACACGATAGCATCCTGACTGAAAATTCAGTCAGGACGAGACCGCTAGGGTGAACACCCGTGTTCGAACGTCAGCAGAAGATCTTGGAAGCGGCCGTGCGGGTGATCGCGCGCAGCGGTGTGCGGGGCCTGCGGGTCGAGAAGATCGCGGCCGAGGCCGGGATCTCGACGTCGCTGATCTATTACCACTTCACCAACCGCGCCGGGCTGCTCGGCAAGACGCTGGAGTTCGTCAGCGATCGCGCCGCGGCCTACACCGAAGAGGCCGCGGCCGAGGCGGCGGATCCCCGCGCCGAGCTGGAACTGATGCTGTTCGGGGAACTTCAGGACACCCAAGCGGTGCGGGAGAACAGCACGGCCTGGGGCGAGCTACGGGCCAGCGCCGTCTTCGCTCCCGAACTGCGCGAACCGCTGGCGGAGTCGACCCGGGTCTGGGTGGACGAGGTCGCCGACACGATCCGGCGCGTCGGAAGCCCCGGAATCAAGGCGGAGGACGCCGCGGAACGGCTCACCAGCCTGGTCGAAGGACTCAGCGAGCGGCGGCTTTCTGGTTCGATGGACCTGGACCGGGCGCGGGACCTGCTGCGGGGCGCGATCGCGCTGGAACTCGACAGGGCGGGGGACTGAATGGGACTCGAGAAGGTCGTCGGAGCGATGCGGGACAACCTCACCGTCCGCCGGGTCTACGGGGAGCCCGTCGAGAAGGACGGCGTCGTGGTGATCCCGGCCGCGAGCATCATCGGCGGTGGAGGCGGCGGGCACGGCACCGAACAGGGCAAGGAAGGCGAGGGCGGCGGGTTCATACTTGCCGCGCGTCCAGTCGGCGCGTACGTGCTCAAGGGTGGCGACGTGCGCTGGGTGCCCGCGACGGACCTGACCTTCCTGGGCACGGTTTTCGCCATCATGGTCGCGACGATCCACAAAGCCAGGCGCCGGAGTCAGGGTCGTTCTTGAGCCGCGATCCCGGTCAGGATGAGATCGATCCCGGTGAGGAACTGTTCCCGGTCGTCGTGCTCGCGCACCTGGCCTGCGATGGCCTTCAAGAACCGGAATTCGGCGGGATCGAGTTCCTCCCAGGCGTTCGCCGCGTCGCGAAGGAATTCGGCACGGTCCGCGCCGCCGACCTGGAGCGCCCGTGCGTTCGCGGCGTTCTGGCCGGCGGCGCCGAAGACGTAGTGCGCGAGCGCCGAGGTCGCGGTGAACCAGGTGGCTTCGGGGACGCCCAGCGCGCTGACCCGGCGTCCGATGCTTTCGAAGATCCGCGGCGTCACCGAGCCCCAGGGGCTGTGCGAGAGCTGGACGGCGAGTTGCGGGGAAAGCCACGGGTGCCGCTCGACCGCGTCGAACAGGCCGAGCGCGAGGGCGCGGATCTCTTCCCAGGGTGAGCCCGTGGCCGCGACGGTCAGAGCGTCGCCGATGACGGACGCCGTCGCGGCGGCGAGCAATTCGCCTTTGTTCGGCACGTGCCAGTAGATCGCGCCCGGTCCGGTGGCGAGGCGTTCGGTCAGCGTCCGGAAGGTCAGCCCGCGCTCGCCGTCGGCGTCGAGCAGTTCGACGGCGGCCTCGACGATGCGCTCGCGCGAGAGCGCGTCCGCGCGGGTCCGTTGTGCCATGCCGCCATCCTGGCAGGTGAGCCAAGCGGACGCGGACGGGTCGCTTTCGGGTTAGTTTGCCTGTATGGCGAAAAGCTCGGCGGTGGAGATCGAGGTCGGCGACCGGACCGTGCGGGTCTCGAACCCGGATCGCGTCTACTTCCCGGCGCGGGGCGAGACCAAGCTCGATCTCGTCCGGTACTACCTCGCTGTCGGCGACGGGATCGTGCGGGCGCTGCGGGAGCGGCCGTGCATGCTGCACCGGTTCCCGTCCGGGGTGTCGGGGGAGAAGGTCCACCAGAAACGGGTCCCGAACGGGGCACCGGACTGGCTGCAGACCGTCCGCGTCGACTTCCCCTCCGGCAGGCACGCCTACGAACTGTGCGTCACGCATCCCGCCGACGTGATCTGGGCGGTGCAGATGTCGACCGTCGAGTTCCACCCCTGGAACTCCCGCCGAGCCGACACCGAAAGCCCGGACGAGTGGCGGATCGACCTCGACCCGATGCCGGACTGCCCGTTCTCCACCGTGCGGAAGGTCGCCCACACCGTCCGCGAGATCCTGGACGAACTCGGCATCGCCGGCTGGCCGAAGACCTCCGGCGGGCACGGTCTGCACGTGTACGTCCGGATCGAGCCCCGATGGGGTTTCCAGGAGGTCCGCCGGGCGGCGCTCGCGTTCGCGCGCGAGGTCGAACGCCGGCTGCCCGACGAGGTCACCACCACCTGGTGGCGCAAGGACCGTGACCCGTCGAAGCTGTTCGTCGACTACAACCAGAACGCCCGCGACCACACGATCGCGAGCGCGTACTCGGTGCGCGGCGTGCCCGAAGCCGTCGTCTCGACGCCGATCAGGTGGGACGAGATCGACGACGTCGAACCGCGGGAGTTCACCATCGCCACCGTGCCCGCGCGCTTCGCCGAACTCGGCGACCTGCACGCGGGCATCGACGACACCGCTTACTCGCTCGACACCCTGCTGGAATGGGCCGACCGGGACGGCCTCGAAACCGAAAGCGAGTGACGTCCCTCCTGCATTCAGGTGACCAAATGCGGCGCTTGCCGGGTCATTTGCCGACGTAGGCCGCCAGGTGCTCACCGGTCAGCGTCGAACCGGTCGCCACCAGATCGGACGGCGTGCCCTCGAAGACGACCTTGCCGCCGTCGTGACCGGCGCCCGGGCCGAGGTCGATGATCCAGTCCGCGTGCGCCATGACCGCCTGGTGATGCTCGATCACGATGACGGACTTGCCCGCGTCGACGAGCCGGTCCAGCAGGCCGAGCAGGTTCTCGACGTCCGCGAGGTGCAGACCGGTGGTCGGCTCGTCGAGGACGTAGACGCCGCCCTTGTCGCCCATGTGCGTCGCGAGCTTCAGCCGCTGGCGTTCACCGCCGGACAGCGTGGTCAGCGGCTGGCCGAGGCTGAGGTAGCCGAGCCCGACGTCGTTGAGCCTGCCGAGGATCGCGGCCGCGGCGGGGATGCGTCCCTCGCCTTCGGAGAAGAACTCCACCGCTTCGGACACCGGCATCGCCAGCGCCTCGCTGATGTTCTTGCCGCCGAAGGTGTACTCCAGCACCGAGGCCTGGAACCGCTTGCCGTCGCACTCCTCGCAGGTGGTCGACGTGCCCGCCATGATGCCGAGGTCGGTGTAGATGACACCCGCGCCGTTGCAGTTCGGGCAGGCGCCCTCGGAGTTGGCGCTGAACAGCGCGGGCTTCACGCCGTTGGCCTTGGCGAACGCCTTGCGGATCGGTTCGAGCAGACCGGTGTAGGTCGCCGGGTTGCTCCGCCGCGAGCCGCGGATGGGCGTCTGGTCGACCGAGACCACACCCTCGGCGGCGGGGATCGATCCGTGGATCAGCGAGCTCTTGCCTGAGCCGGCGACACCGGTGACGACGCAGAGGACGCCGAGCGGGACGTCGACGTTCACCTTCCGCAGGTTGTGGCGGTCCGCGCCGCGGATCTCCAGTTTGCCGGTCGGCTTGCGGACGCTGTCCTTGAGCGACGCCCGGTCGTCGAGGTGCCTGCCGGTGCTGGTGTCGCTGGCACGCAGGCCGTCGACGGTGCCTTCGAAGCAGATCGTCCCGCCCTCGGTGCCCGCGCCGGGGCCGAGGTCGACGATGTGGTCGGCGATCGCGATCGTCTCCGGCTTGTGCTCCACGACGAGCACCGTGTTGCCCTTGTCGCGCAGCTGCTGGAGCAGGTTGTTCATCCGCTGGATGTCGTGCGGGTGCAGGCCGATGGTGGGCTCGTCGAAGACGTAGGTGACGTCGGTGAGCGAGGAGCCGAGGTGCCGGATCATCTTCGTGCGCTGCGCCTCACCACCCGAAAGCGTGCCGGACGGCCGGTCGAGCGAGAGGTAGCCGAGGCCGATGTCCACGAACGAGTCGAGCGTGTGCTGGAGCTTCTCCAGCAGCGGCGCGACCGACGGCTCCTTGAGCCCGCGGACCCAGTCGGCGAGGTCGCTGATCTGCATCGAGCAGGCGTCGGCGATGTTGATGCGCTTGATCTTCGACGACCGCGCGAGCTCGCTCAGCCGGGTGCCGTGGCATTCGGGGCAGGTGGTGAAGGTGACCGCCCGGTCCACGAACGCGCGGATGTGCGGCTGCATCGCCTCGCGGTCCTTGGACAGGAACGACTTCTGGATCGTGGGGATCAGACCCGAGTAGGTCAGGTTGATGCCGTCGATCTTCAGCTTGACCGGCTCGCGGTAGAGCAGGTCGTCCATCTGCTTCTTGGTGTACTTCTTGATCGGCTTGTCGGGGTCGAAGAAACCGCAGCCGCGGAGGATGCGGCCGAACCAGCCCTCCATGGAGAACCCGGGCACCGACAGCGCGCCCTCGTTGAGGGACTTGGTGTCGTCGTACAGCGCGGTGAGGTCGATGTCGTTGACCTTGCCGCGGCCCTCACAGCGGGAGCACATCCCGCCGGTGACGCTGAACTCGCGACGTTCCTTCGTGGTCCGTCCGGCCTTTTCGGTGGTCACGGCGCCCGCGCCGGAGATCGAGGCGACGTTGAAGGAGAAGGCCTGCGGCGAGCCGATGTGCGGCTTGCCGATCCGGCTGAAGAGGATGCGCAGCATCGCGTGGGCGTCGGTGGCCGTGCCGACCGTGGAGCGGGGGTCGGCGCCCATCCGCTGCTGGTCGACGATGATCGCGGTGGTCAGACCGTCGAGGACGTCGACCTCGGGCCGCGCCAGCGTCGGCATGAAACCCTGCACGAAGGTGCTGTAGGTCTCGTTGATCAGCCGCTGCGACTCGGCCGCGATCGTGTCGAAGACCAGCGAGCTCTTGCCCGACCCGGAAACACCAGTGAACACCGTCAGCCGGCGCTTCGGCAGCTCGACGGCGACGTTCTTGAGGTTGTTCTCGTTCGCGCCGAGTACTCGGATCAGATCGTGGCTGTCGGCGGGATGTTCCTCGGGCTGCTGCGGCCTGGTGGTCTTGCGCATCATTTCTCCATCCTCATATGGGCCGCGTGTACGGTCCGTCAGCCCCACCGGGCTCGATCTAACCAGTTTCGAGCCGTTCGTCCTCTTCAAACGTGCGGTGATCACGCTAGGTGAGTTCAGAGGCTCCGCGCTTCTCGATTCCTGACTGGCCTAGAGAAGGGTCGCGAGCAGCTTCTCGCCTTCGGGCCACGGACCGTGGGCGCCGGTGAGGTGCCCGACGGGACCGACGTCGGCGAACTCCGCGCCCCAGATCCCGGAGAAGGACCGCGCACGGGCCGGGGTCATCCAGCGGTCGTTCGCGCTCGCGGCGACGACCGCCGGGAACGGAAGGGCGAGGCGGGGGATCGGCGCGAATCCGGCCAGCGCGGGCTCGGGATTCTCCTCGACGTCGGCGGGCGTCACGAACAACGCGCCGCGCACGGGCCGGTCCCCGCCACCCGCTAGCCAGTGCAGCACGGTCAGGCAGCCCAGGCTGTGCGCGACCAGGACGGGCGGCTCGGTGGTCTCCGCGAGCGCCTCGTCCAGCCTGGTGACCCAGTCCTCGCGCACGGGCTCGTTCCAGTCGTCCTGGTCGAACCGCTGCGAACCCGGATACCGGTCACACCACACGGACTGCCAGTCCCCGGGCTCGGGACCGAACCATCCGTCGACGAAGAGCAAACTCATGACGACCAGTATTCAGACGCTCCAGCCCTCGCTCTTGGTCGCCTTCAGGTAGTCCTCGACCGGCGGTCCGACCGGCCTGCCCTCGTACTGGGTCGACAGCACCACCGACGACCTGATCTCGCCGTGTCTGCCCAGCCGTTCGAAGAGCCCTTCGAGGTGTTCGAGCGATACGGCGCGCACTTTCAGCATGGTGCAGCGGTCGCCGCTGAGCCGGTGCAGCTCGACCACCTCGGGGTAGTCCTCGGACTTGCTGGTGCGCAGCAGGCAGCTGCCGAGCGAGCAGCGCATTTCGACGAACGCCTGCAGGTCGTATCCGGCGCGGCGCGCGTCGACCTGGGCGCGATACCCGGTGATGACGCCCGCCTCCTCCAGCCGTCGGACCCGTTCGGCGACCGCGGGCGCGGAGAGGTTCACGCGGCGGCCCAGCTCCTTGAACGAGAGCCGTCCGTCGCTCTGGAGCGTTTCGAGGAGCCGCCAGTCGAGGTCGTCCAGCGCTCTTTCCGATCGTAAGGTCATCGCGCCCGGATTCCTTTCATGATGGGCCTCGCACCCCCGCGAGGCCTTCGTCAGCCTATTCGCCGGGGCGGCCGGAATCCCTAGGTTTGAATCATGAAACCGATGTTCGCGCTCTTCATGGGCGTCGCCTGCCTCAGCACCGCGGTCGTCGGCCTGTCCACCACGGCGGCGCTGATCGTGGTCGACCACGCCGGCGCCGCGTGGAGCGGGCTGCCGAACGCCGTGCTGGTACTCGGCTCCGCCGTGGGATCGCTGTCGTCGGGCGCGCTGGCCGCCCGTTTCGGCAGGCGGCTCGTCCTGGTGCTGATGTACGGCGCCGCGGTGGCGGGCGCGCTGATCTCGTTCACCGGCGTGCTCGCCGGGTCGGTGCTCGCCCTGATCGCGGGGATGCCGTTGATCGGTTTCGGCAACAGCGGGGCGCAGCTCTCGCGGTACACGGCCGCGGACCTCGCGCCCGAGCACCGCAAGGGTTTCGCACTGTCCACAATGGTCTGGGCAGGGACCGTCGGCGCGGTCGCCGGGCCCGCCCTGATCGCGCCCGCGGCGGCGCGGGCGGAAGCCGCCGAACTGCCCGCGCTGTCCGGCCCGATCGCGGCCGGGGCGATCGTCGTGGCCATCGCCGTGGTCGCCGTCGTCACCCTGCCGCGAAGCCTCGCCGCCCCGGCTGAGCGGGCGCCGAGGCGGGACCGGATGTCCGTGCGGAACCCGGTGATCCTCGGACCGCTCGTGGCGATGGTCGGCGCGCAGCTGGCCATGGTGGCGGTGATGACGATGACCCCGGTCCAGCTGCACGAGCACGGTCAGGGGCTCGACGTCGTCGGCTGGGTGCTGAGCGCCCATCTGATCGGGATGTTCGCGCTGGCGCCGTTGTCCGGCTGGATCACCGACCGCTGGGGCGGCCGCACGACCATCTTCGGCGGCATCGGCACGCTCACCGTCGCGGCGGTCACCGCGATCGGCGCGCCCGATTCGCATCACGTGGGAATCCCGCTCGCGATGTTCCTGCTGGGCTACGGCTGGAACCTGGTGTTCGTCGGCGGCAGCGGAATGCTCAGCCGCGATCTCCCGCCCGCCCAGCGAGCGCGGGCGCAGGGAACGGTCGACGCCTTCGTCTGGGGGACCTCCGCGGTGGCGAGCCTGCTCGCCGGGCAGCTGTTCGGCCTGGGCGGCTACGTCCTGGTCGCCGTCGCGGGCGGTCTGTGCGCCCTCGCCCCGCTCGCGGTGATCGGCCGCCGGGCGGGCGCGGCCGAGCCCGTTGAAAAAGCCGGGCTCCGCTGATCTGCGAAACGCGGGCCGTGCGGTCATACTGCTTCACTCCGACACGAACGAACCCGTGATGACGCAGATCACGTCGGTGACCGATTCGGAGGGTCTTAGGGTGAAAGCAGACAAGGTGCGGGAGATCGGGGGTGCACGATGAGCGAGTTCGCGGTGAATCTGCGGGACCGGGTACGGCAGGCGAGGGAGGACGTCCGGATCGCCAGGCTGGACTCTGACGACGATCGCGCCTCGGCCGTCGGCGCCGATCTCGCCAACCTGGAGCGGCTGGCCGCCGAGCACGGCGTGGACCTGCCGGAGCAGGCCTCGGACGACGCCCGAGCGTGACCCCGGGTTCCGGTCCGATGATCGGCCTTTGACACCCTGGGGCGTGTGACCGAAAGCCTGAACCGGATCCGCGCCTTCCTGGCGGACCGCGAGCCGCCGACACCGTGCCTGGTGGTGGACACCGACCTGGTCGCGGACCGTGCCGCCGCGGTCGCGGCCGCGTTCCCGGACGCGCTGATCCGGTACGCGGTCAAGGCGAATCCCGCCCCCGAAGTGCTCGACGCGGTGTTGTCGGCGGGCGCGGGGTTCGACGTGGCGGGAACGGCGGAGATCGCGCTGTGCCTGTCTCGCGGCGCGCGGGCGGTGGAACTGGCCTACGGCAACACAATCAAGAAACCCGCGGACATCGCGTCCGCGTACGCGCGCGGGGTCCGTGAATTCACCACGGACTCCGCGGGTGATCTGGCGAATCTGGCCGAGCACGCGCCCGGTTCGCTGGTCTCGGTGCGCCTGCTGACCGCCGGCCCGGACTCGGTGACGCCGTTCGGCCACAAGTTCGGCTGCGAGCCGGCGGTGGCCGCGACGCTGCTCCGGCAGGCCGTGGCAACCGGGCTGAGGCCCGGAATCGCGTTCCACGTCGGTTCGCAGCAGCCGGATCCGGCGGCTTGGGAGATCGGGATCACGACCGCGGCCAAGGTCGCCGCCGACGCCGGCGTCGTCCTGGATCGGCTCAACATCGGCGGCGGGTTCGCCACCGAGCACCGCGAATCCGTGCCGTCGCTGGGGGATTACGCGCGGGTGATCCACGCCGCTCTGGAAAGGCATCTGCCGGGACCGGAGCTGCTGCTGGAGCCGGGTCGCGTGATCGTCGCCGACGCCGGCCTCATCCGGACCGAGGTCGTCCTGGTGACCACTCGCGCCGCCGCCGACGAACGCCGCTGGGTCTACCTCGACGTCGGCAGGTACAACGGAATGGCGGAGTGCGAGAACGAAGCTGTCGCGTATCGACTGGAGCCTGTCGGCGTCAAGGGTCCGGAAGGGCCGGTGGTCCTCGCGGGGCCGACCTGCGATGGTGACGATGTGCTGTACCAGCGGACGCCATGCGCGCTGCCGATGTCGCTGAAAGCGGGTGACCGGCTGGACATCCCGGGTACCGGGGCCTACACCGCCAGCTATTCTTCCGTCGCTTTCAACGGAATCGAGCCGTTGCGCACCTATTGTGTGGGGAGGTTCGCCGATGCCGGGTGAAGAATCACTCGTCGGCCGGTTCGCCGGCCGCCATGTCCTCGCGGAGTTCGAGGGGATCGAGCCGTCGCTGCTCGACGACGCCGAATTCCTGAAGAAGACCCTCGCCGACGCGGTGACCGAGGCGGGGGCGACGGTCTGCGAAGTCGTGTCGCATTCGTTCGCCCCGCAAGGGGTCACCGCGCTCGCGCTGCTGGCCGAATCGCACGCGTCCGTGCACACGTACCCGGAGATCGGGTCGGCGTTCGTGGACGTGTTCACCTGCGGGGACCGAGCGGACCCCGAACGCGCCGTCACGCTGCTGGCGAAGATGCTGGGCGCCGGCACCGTCCGGATGTCCACTGTGGAACGAGGAGAGAACTGATGGCGCCACGAGTGATCGTCGAGCCGATGGGCGCGGGGCTCACCCGGAACTGGGACGTCGAGGAGGTCCTGTTCGAGGGCCGTACCGCGTTCCAGGACGTCCTCATCGGACGGACCGCACAGGGGATCTCCCTGTTCTGCGACGACGAAAGGCAGAGCACCGAGCTGAGCCAGCTCGTCTACCACGAGGCGCTGATGGTGCCGTCGCTCCTGCTCGCCGAACGCGTCGAACGGGTGCTGATCATCGGCTCCAGCGAAGGGGTCGCCTCCGAGCTCGCGGTCGCCGCGGGGGCCGAGGTGGTCAATCACGTCGACATCGACGCGGAGGCGGTGCGCGCTTGCGCGGAACACCTTCCCTACGGTTACACGCTCGACGATCTGGCCCGCGCCGAGCGCGGCGAGGGGAAGATCCGCGTCCACTACCGCGACGGCTGGGAGTTCCTCGCCGAGGCGCGCGAACGTGGGGAGACCTACGACGTCGTCGTGATCGACCTGCCGGACGAGAACGACGATCCGGCGGCCCAGCACAACCGGCTGTACGGCTCCGATTTCCTCGCCAGGTGCACGGCGTTGCTCGCCGAAGGGGGAGTGGTCGGCTGCCAGGCGGGATGCCCGACGATGTGGCGCAACCAGACGCTGATCGCGTCGTGGCGCCGGTTCACCGAGTCGTTCGGGACCGTTCTCTACTACGGTTCGGACGAGCACGAATGGGCCTTCCTGAGCGGCCGTGCCGACGTGCTCGACGATCCGGGAGCCCTTGTCGCGGAGCGGATCGGCAAGGCCGGAATCGGAGAGTCCACTGTGGACGAGGAGGCGCTTCGCGCGAACACGGTGCCGCCGATTTCGTTGCGGCGCCACCGGGAAAATCCGTGATCGTCCTTCATCCTGGGGATGGTCGCCGGGTTCGTGGCCGGGACGGGAGACGTGGCTCGCGTGACTGGACGGCGAACTCACGTGATTGGAGGCGTAACTCGGGTGCGCGGCGTCCGATCACGCGAGTTACGTCTCTGATCACGTGAGTTCGCCACCTGATCACGTGAGATCGCCCATCTGTCCGGACACGCCACCGTATACCTTACCACTCATGGTGTCCTTTGTGGACAGTTGAGAAACGGTCATAGTGGTGAGTCGCTTCCGCCCCTGCGTGCTGCCCGTCATGTTCCTGTGCGCCGCGTGCCGGCTTCGGGTGTCGCGACATTGCCTTACCTCTGAACAACTCCTGCATTCACCCGTGACAGAGATCCGCCATCTGGTCGTTGCCGGGTGTCATGGTGCGGGCCAGAATCGCTCTGGTGAACAGCTGGTGCGAGAAGACCGCCTCGGGAGTGGACCGGGAATCCGCGGTCTGTGCGGCATTCGCGAGTTTGACCGCGAGTGTCACGGAGGGCCTGGGGCCGGATCGGGTCGTGGACACGTTGTCCAGCGAATGCGTGCGGCTGCTGCCGATCGATTCGATGGAGGTCTTCCTGCCGGGACTGAAGCTCGAACGCGACCCCCCGGTCGTCGAGGAGGAGCCCGCGCTCGAATCCTTCAAAACCGGGAGCGCCGTCTTCGTCGAGGATCTTTCCATCGAGGCGTGGCTCTGGCCCGAGTACGTGGCCAGAGCGGTGGGACTGGGCTATGTCGCGGTTTCCGCGATCCCGTTGCGCGCGATGGAGGAAACCGTCGGTTCGATGACGTTGCTCAGCGCCGGGACCGCGGTCCTGAGCGCCGGAGATCACCGGCTGGGTCAGGCGCTCGCCGACGTCGCGGCACAGTGCCTGCTGCAGCAGCGGGATCTGCACCACTACCGGACGCTTTCGGATCAGTTGCAGACCGCGCTCGACAGCCGGGCGATCATCGAACAGGCGAAAGGCATGCTCGCCGAATGCGCCGGTATCGACGTCCGGACCGCTTTCCAGCGGCTGCGTGCCTTCGCGCGAAGCTCGAACAGGAAGCTGACAGAGGTCGCCCGCGAGTTCGTGGAGGGCACGCTGGACAGCGAAAAACTTCTCAGACCGCGCGAACGGTGACAACTGCCGGGAAACGACCGGCAAGTGCGGGTAGGGCCGTAGGTCACCGGAACCGGGGACTTGTCCCGGTGAACGCGCGACCGTGCGGCCCTAGGGCGCGGGGACCTGATCGGAAAGGCTTCACGTCGAGGAAAGGATGCGTGAAGCCATGGCGCTGCTGGGAAGCCTACTTGGGAAGAGTCGTTCGGTGCGGCCGAGCCTGCTTCCGTTGCTGGGGTTGAGGTCGGCGGTACCGACGCTGCGGTCCGGGTACGGGCTGGCGCCGACCCGGTCGGGGACGGTGTGTTTCTTCGCCGAAGGCCGTCCGGGCGCGGGGACGGAGGCCGAGATCATCGCCGGTCTCGCCGGCGACTCGGCCCGCCGCAACCTGGTCACCCACGACGCGCACGGGCGGACGATCGTGCGCTGCTGGCGGGAGAACGGGGATCTGGGCTGGCTCCTCGACGACCTCGTCGACGTCAACGAGAGGCTGGCTCAGGCCGGGTTCGCGGCCTGGCTGCTGTACACGACGGTCGACTTCGCCGAGCTGCGGGACATGCGGCATCCGAAGCTGACCATGGTCTACCGGCGGGAACGCGGCGCGTTCTACCCCTACGCCCCGTGCGGGACCCGCGGCCGGGACCGGGCGAGGGAACTGAAGATCCGCTCGTCGCTGACCCGGATCGTGCCGATGGAGTCCGACATCGGCCGGTGGCGCCCGGTGTGACGGGCGCGCGCCCGGTCAGCCGGGGACGCCGCTGAGCCAGCCGCGCAGGCGCTGGACGCGCCGGTCCCGCATGGTCCATCGCGGGAGGTGGTACCGGCGCGGGGTGGCGGGCGCCGTGTCTTCGAGACTCCGGACGGCGGCCAGGACGTCGTCGAGCGGGGAAGCGCGCGTCTCGGGTATCGCCACCATTCTCGGCAGCTTCTCGAGTTCGGAGGAGACCAGCGTCCTGCTGGTGCCGGCGGGCTTGCCGGGGCGGCGATGGGTCTCGGAGATTCTCGTGGTCACGTCCCGATCACCTTTCCCGCCCGGCGGTTCCCGTGGTTCGTCACCTTCGACGATGCGGTATCGCGAGCCGTTCCGGTCAGCGCCGAAGGTTGTGGCATCGAGGGCACAAAGACCCCTCTCGGTCGCGGGACGGGTACGCCGGGTCACGGGTTGGCGTCGAACCGTCCTGCCGGGCGGCGACGGTGGGACAATGCCCGCCGGAATTCCCGCTTTCCCTCCTGGAAAAGGACTTCATGCCCTGTGCCCGCGCCGCGCCGGAGGGCAGGCTGTCGGCGGACGTCCGCCGGTTCCGGCGGCGGGACGGGAGGCCGGTGATGGCCGGGATCCAGCGGCGTGCCGCCGTGGTCGTCGGCGTGGACGCCTCGCAGTCGTCGCGGGCGGCGGTCCGCTGGGCCGCGGGTGAGGCGGCGAGACGGGACTGCGCGCTGAAGCTCCTCCACGTCGATGGACGCCGCTGGGAAGGCGGCGCCGTGCAGGACAACCTCACCGCCGCGAGTGTCGCGAGGGAAGCCGAACCCGCTGTGCCCACCGAACACGAGGTGAAACCCGGCGGGATCGCCGACGAACTGATCGCTGCGTCGAGATCCGCGTCGCTGCTGGTGCTGGGAACCCACGGGTTCGGCGCACTGCGCGGAGCGCCGATCGGCGCGGTCGCCACGGAAGTGGCGGGGCACGCGGGATGCCCGGTGGTCGTCGTCCGGGGACTCACCGCACCCCGCCGGGGCGAGGTGGTCGTCGGCGTCGATCAGTCCGGCGACAGCGAACGGGCCCTGGTTTTCGCGCTGGACAGCGCTTCGGCGCGGAACACCGGTCTCGTGGTCGTGCACGCCTGGCACGACGGCGTTCTCGAGGCCGGAGCCGAGCTGGCGAGTGTCGAGGCGGCGGAGGAACGCGCGCTGGAGGACCGGGTGGCGGCTTGGCGCGACAAGTATCCCGGCGTCGTCCTCCGGCTGGTGGTCGTCCGTGACCGGAACGTGGCCCGTGCGCTCATCCGGGTGGTTCCGCACGCGGGGCTGATCGTCATCGGATCATCCGGTGGCGGGCTCGGGAGCACGGCACAGGGGTTGCTGAGCCGCGCCCGGTGCCCGGTCGCGCTGATAGGAGAAAGTCGCGCGCGGGTGAAGTGCGGCCACGGGCAGGATTGATTTCCGGGAATCTGCCGGACAATGGTCCCGGCCACACGACGATCGACGGAGAAGGTGCATGCCGAACCCGACTTTTCCGCAGCCCCAGCCCCCGGCCGCGGCCCCGATCCGAGTGCTGCTCGTCGAAGACCACAAGATGGTGGCCGAGGCGCTCGGCGCGGCGTTCGAGGAATTCCCGGAAATCCACCTGGTGGCCTCGGTGCAGTCCCTCTCGCACGGGATGATCGCGGCGGAGGAGCACCTGCCCGACATCGTCCTGCTCGATCGGCGCTTGCCGGACGGCGACGGGATCGAGGCGATCGTGGGGTTCCAGGCGATCTCGCCGTCGAGCAGGGTGCTCGTGCTGACCGGCGACGCGAACAGCGCCATCGCCGCGAGGATCCTCGAAGTCGGCGGTGCCGGTCTGCTGCTGAAATCGGGGCTCCTTGACGAGCTGATCACGGCGATCCGGACCGTCGCGGCGGGTGACGTGGTCATCGAGCCGGAACTGCTCAGCGGCGTATTGGCCTTGCTGGCCGGGAGCGCGGGCAGGCTCGGACCGGTCCTCACCTTGCGGGAACGCCAGGTGCTCGGGCTGATCGCCGACGGCGCGGGAACCGACCGGATCGCCGAAGAACTGCGGCTCGCCCGGAATACCGTGCGGAATCACGTGCAGCGGATCCTGGCGAAGACCGGGACCCATTCGAAACTCGAAGCGGTCGCGCACGCGCGCAAGAATGGCCTGCTCGAACGGCCGTAGCGGTGAGAGGTATCCGAGTGCCAAGCTGCACTATGGCCATGCTGCCATCGGAACAGGAGCCTGCTCATCGAAGCGCTGTGCTGTTCGAGCTGTTCGTGCACAGTGTCGTCGACTACGCCATTTACATGGTCGACGTCGACGGCGGGGTGATCAGCTGGAATCCGGGGGCGGAACGGATCAAAAGATATTCGGAAGAGGAGATCCTCGGCCGTCATTTTTCCGTCTTCTACACCGAACAGGACGTCGCCGCCGGAAAACCCGCGGAAGAACTGCTGATCGCCGCCGAGGAGGGGAGCCACGAGGAGGAGGGCTGGCGGCTCCGCCGCGGCGGCGAACGGTTCTGGGCCAACACCGTGATCACTGCTTTGCGGGACGGAGACGGCACTCTCGTCGGTTTCGGCAAAGTCACCCGTGACCTCACGGAACTTCGGAAATCGCAGGAGGAGACGACCGGGCGGCGGCTGGCTTTCGCCCATTTCGTCCGGGCGCAGGAAACCGAACGCCGCCGTATCGCGTGGGATGTTCACGACGATTCCATCCAGTCGATGATCGCGGTGAGCATGCGATTGCAGATGCTCGCCGCGCAACGACGGGATCCCGCGCTGGCGCAGCTCGACGAGGCGATTCAAGGGGCCATCCGGCGGCTGCGGATCCTGGTCGCCCAACTGCGGCCGCCCGCGCTCAACGACGACGACCTGATCGCCTCGATTCGCGACTACCTCGACGACGTCGTCACCGGCTGGGGGCTGGACTGCTCGCTCCGGCACGACTTCACCGCCAAACCACCGCCCGACATCGTCGTCACGGCCTTCCGGATCGTCCAGGAGGCGCTGGTGAACGTCCGCAAGCACGCGAACGCCACCGCCGTCGTGGTCTCGCTGACGGGACAGGACGGCGGCCTGCTGGCGAAGGTCGCCGACAACGGCGACGGGATGAAGACGGGCGTCGAAAGTTCGCACGAAGTGGCCTCGGGCGAGCACATCGGAATGGCGTCGATGCGCGAGCGCGCCGAAGCGGCGCAAGGGTGGTTCCAGATTTCCAGCGGGCCCGGCGAAGGGACGTCGGTGGCCTTCTGGATTCCGCTGGGGCCTCCCTGGCCCGCGCGGAGATGACGGTATCCCCCTGGACCCGCGGGGAACCAGAACAAAGGAGGCACCTCGATGCCGGAACCGGGAAGCAAACGTGGATCGAGAGACGCGGTCCGAGTGAGCGGGGCGATCGCCGACGAAGGCCTGCAACGGTTGCTGGAAGGGCTGAAAGCCGTTCGTGACGGCGATTTCAGCACCCGGTTGCCCCAGGTGGACGACGTCCTGATGGACGAGATGGCGGTCGTCTTCAACGGGATGGTCGACCAGCTGGCGTTGTTCACCTCCGAGGTCACCCGCGTCGCGCGCGAGGTGGGGACCGAAGGGAAGCTCGGCGGCCAGGCGGCGGTGCCCTCGGTTTCGGGAACGTGGAAGGACCTCACCGATTCGGTGAACGCGATGGCCGGCAACCTCACCGGCCAGGTCCGCGACATCGCCGAGGTCGCGACCGCGGTGGCGAAGGGTGATCTGTCCCAGAAGATCACCGTCGACGTCAAAGGCGAGATGCTGGAGTTGAAGAACACGATCAACACGATGGTGGATCAGTTGTCGTCGTTCGCGGACGAGGTCACCCGGGTGGCCCGTGAGGTGGGCAGCGAAGGCAGGCTGGGCGGCCAGGCGGAAGTGCCCGGTGTGGCGGGGACCTGGCGCGACTTGACGACGTCGGTGAACTTCATGGCGGGCAACCTGACCGATCAGGTGCGTTCGATCGCCGAAGTCACCACTGCGGTGGCGAAGGGTGACCTGTCGCAGAAGATCACGGTCGACGCGCGGGGCGAGATCCTGGAGTTGAAGAACACGATCAACACGATGGTGGATCAGTTGTCGTCGTTCGCCGACGAGGTCACCCGGGTCGCCCGCGAGGTCGGGATCGAGGGGGCGCTCGGCGGGCAGGCCCAGGTGCCCGGTGTGGCGGGGACCTGGCGGGATCTGACGACGTCGGTGAACTTCATGGCGGGCAACCTCACCGCGCAGGTGCGGTCCATCGCGCAGGTGGCCACGGCGGTGGCGAAGGGCGACCTGTCGCAGAAGATCACCGTGGACGCGCGGGGCGAGATCCTGGAGTTGAAGAACACGATCAACACGATGGTGGATCAGTTGTCGTCGTTCGCCGACGAGGTCACCCGGGTCGCCCGCGAGGTGGGTACGGAAGGCCGGCTGGGTGGTCAGGCGGACGTCAAGGGTGTGTCGGGGACGTGGAAGGGCTTGACCGAGTCCGTGAACGTCATGGCGGACAACCTGACCGACCAGGTCCGTTCCATCGCCGAAGTCACCACGGCGGTCGCGAAGGGTGACCTGTCCCAGAAGATCCGCGTCGACGCGCGCGGCGAGATCCTGGAGCTCAAGGACACGATCAACACGATGGTCGGCCAGTTGTCGTCGTTCGCCGACGAGGTCACGCGGGTGGCGCGTGAGGTCGGGACCGAGGGCCGGTTGGGTGGTCAGGCGGACGTCAAGGGTGTGTCGGGGACGTGGAAGGGCCTGACGATGTCCGTCAATGTCATGGCGGACAACCTGACCGACCAGGTCCGTTCCATCGCCCAGGTCGCGACGGCGGTCGCGAGGGGGGACCTGTCGCAGAAGATCACCGTGGAGGCGAAGGGCGAGGTCGCGGCGCTCGCCCAGACGATCAACACGATGGTCGACACGCTGTCGGCGTTCGCGGACGAGGTCACGCGGGTGGCGCGCGAGGTCGGCACCGAGGGCATCCTCGGTGGGCAGGCGCGGGTGCCGAACGTCGCCGGCACCTGGAAGGACCTCACCGACAACGTCAACTCGATGGCGAACAACCTCACCGGCCAGGTCCGCAACATCGCCCAGGTGACCACCGCGGTCGCGCAGGGCGACCTCTCCCGCAAGATCGACGTCGACGCGCGCGGCGAGATCCTGGAGCTCAAGACCACCATCAACACCATGGTCGACCAGCTCTCCGCGTTCGCCGCGGAGGTCACGCGCGTCGCCCGCGAGGTCGGCAGCGAGGGACGGCTCGGCGGCCAGGCGGAGGTCGAAGGCGTTTCGGGCACCTGGAAACGGCTGACCGAGAACGTCAACGAGCTCGCCGGGAACCTGACACGCCAGGTCCGGGCGATCGCGGAGGTCACCAGCGCGGTGGCCACGGGCGACCTCACCCGGTCGATCTCCGTCGAGGCACAGGGTGAGGTCGCGGAGCTGAAGGACAACATCAACGCGATGGTGCAGTCGCTGCGCGAGACCACGCGGGCGAACGAAGAGCAGGACTGGCTCAACACCAACCTGGCGCGGATCTCGGGCCTGATGCAGGGGCACCGGGACCTGCGCGTGGTGGCGACGCTGATCATGAACGAGCTGACCCCGCTCGTCGGGGCGCAGCACGGGACGTTGTTCCTCACCGAATCCGGGGAGCACGGCACCAGGCTGCGGCTGATCACCAGCTACGGGCACAGCGAGGATCCGGCCTCCCCGTCGGGATTCGCGATGGGGCAGTCGCTGATCGGGCAGGCCGCGCAGACCAAGAAGCCGATCGTGGTCGACCGGACGCCGCCGGACTTCGTGAAGATCTCGTCGAGTCTCGGCTCCGCGCCGCCGGTGTCCTTGATCGTGCTGCCGATCGTCTTCGAGGACCAGGTGCTCGGCGTCATCGAACTGGCGTCGTTCGGCGAGTTCACCGCCGTCCGCAGGGATTTCCTCGAACAACTGATGGAGACCATCGGGGTCAACGTGAACACGATCATCGCCAACGCCCGGACCGACTCCCTGCTGGAGGAGTCCCAGCGGCTGGCCGAAGAACTGCAGGCGCGCTCGGAGGAACTCCAGGCGCAGCAGGCGAAACTCCAGGTGTCCAACGCGGAGCTGGAGGAGAAGGCCGAACTGCTCGCGCAGCAGAACCGCGACATCGAAGTGAAGAACTTCGAAATCGAGCAGGCGCGACAGGAAATCGAGGAACGAGCGCAACAGCTCGCGCTCGCGTCGAAGTACAAGTCGGAGTTCCTGGCCAACATGTCGCACGAACTCCGGACCCCGTTGACCAGCCTGCTGATCCTCGCCGGCGTCCTGTCGCAGAACTCGACCCAGAACCTGACCCCCAAACAGGTCGAGTTCGCGAAGGTGATCCAGTCCGCGGGCACCGACCTGCTGCAGCTGATCAACGACATCCTCGACCTGTCGAAGGTCGAGGCGGGCAAGATGGACATCCATCACGAGCCGTTCCCGCTGCGCCAGTTGCTCGACTACGTCGGCACGACGTTCCGGCCGCTGACCGCGGAGAAGGGGCTGGACTTCCAGGTCACGGTGGAACCCAACGTGCCGGAACTGCTGTTCACCGACGAGCAGCGACTGCGGCAGGTGCTGCGCAACCTGCTGTCGAACGCGGTCAAGTTCACCGAAGACGGCAACGTCGAGCTGCGGGTGAAGCTGGTCGACACCATCGTCTCGTCGGCGAGCGGAGGCCCGCACGAGTCGCTGGTGGCCTTCAGCGTGACCGACACCGGGATCGGGATCGCCGAGGAGAACCTCGAATCGATCTTCGGCGCCTTCCAGCAGGCCGACGGCACGACCAGCCGCAAGTACGGCGGGACCGGGCTCGGCCTGTCGATCAGCCGCGAGGTCGCGTACCTGCTCGGCGGCGAGATCCGCGCGGACAGCGTGCTGGGGACGGGCAGCACGTTCACCCTCTACCTGCCGGTGGCCCGGTTCGTCACGCACGCGAGCCATGATGAGTCCACTGTGGACAAAACCGGGACGGAACGGCGGGTCCTGGTCGTGGAGAACGAGCAGAACAGCCTGCTGACCCTGCTCGCCCGCGGGGTCGCGGCCGACGTCGCGGACAGTCACGGCTCGGTGCAGGTCCGGGCGGTGGCCAGTACCGCGGAGGCGGTCGAGGAACTGAGGCGCGCCAGCTATCGCTGCGTCGTGCTCGACACCGGCATCCCCGGAACGAGCGCGTTGACCTTCCTCAAACGACTCGCCGAGGGACCGGATCCTGTCGAGGTTCCAGTGCTGGCCTACGCGACCCGCAAGCTCAGTGCCGCGCAGGACCGGTTGCTGCACAGCCACGCGCGGGTGCATCCCGTCGAACTGCTGCCGTCGCTGGACCTGCTGCGCGAGCGCATCATGCTGCACATCTCGGCGAGCGAACTCGAAGGCATCCTTCCGCTGATGCGCCAACCCGAAGGGCCTCCGGCGATCCCGGAGGAGACGGCGAAGGTCGCCGATCCGCCGTCCGGACCGCCGCGTCTGCAAGGACGCAAGGTCCTGCTGGTCGACGACGACGCCCGCAACGTGTTCGCGATCGCGGGCATGCTCGAACTGCACGGCCTGTCGGTCGTGCACGCGCCCAACGGCCGCAAGGGCATCGAGCAACTGCTGTCCGACGACGGCATCGACCTGATCCTGATGGACGTGATGATGCCGGAGATGGACGGGCACGCGACGACGGCGGCGATCCGCGAGATGCCGAAGTTCGCGGGCCTGCCGATCATCACGGTGACCGCGAAGGCGATGGAAGGGGATCGCGAGAAGAGCCTCGCCGCCGGGGCGAGCGACTACGTCACCAAACCCGTCGACGCGGAGGAACTGCTGGCTTGCATGGAACGCTGGCTCGCGGACTGACGTCCGGGCTACTCGGTCCCGTTGGCGCTGTTCGCGCAGAGCCGGCGGATGGCCGCGACGATCTCGGTGTTGGGGCTGCCCTTCACGATGTACTCGGAGACGCCGGCGGACGCCATCTGGGCGATGGACCGAGTGTCGCTGTGCGCGGAGAACGCTAGCAGCCGCGTATGGGGCACTCGGCGCCGGATCTCCCTCGCCATCCACGCGCCGCCCCCGCCGGGGATCCGGACGTCCAGCACGGCGACCTCCGGGACCAGCAGTTCCGCGAGCGCGACCGCCTCGCCCGCTTCCAGCGCGACGGCGACCACCTCGATGTCCGGTTCGGTCTCCAGGAGGGCACGCAAGGCATCGCCGATGACCGGGTTGTCGTCCGCGACGAGCACCCGAAGTCTGGGGGGCGGCGTTCGGTTCATCACCCAGTCCGTGCCCGCGCTGTTCGTTGCGCCGGTGGCGGTCGCGGGCCCCCCTCCGGGCATGACGTGACTCAGCAAGAGATTCTTCGGTCGCCCTCGCTCGGCTGCTCGACGAGCGTCCTGGCGACGTCGTGGATCTTCATGTTGTTGTTGCGGCAGAAGGAACGAAGCAGCTCGAACGCCGAATCGATGTCGATTTGGTAACGCTCGGCGAGGATTCCCTTGGCCTGCTCGATGGGCAGCCGGTGGTCCAGCGCGTACTGAAGCTGCTCGGCCCGGGTCCGGTAGAAGCGGAGGCGGTTGCGCATGGCCACGACGTCGTCGGTCGGGTCGGGAGAGCCGGACGAGGCGGCCGGCGAAAGCGTGGTCTCGGACATGACGTGATCGTCGCAGCGGGGGAACTGCTCCGGAAGAACAGAACGTCCTGACTCGAATGATGCAAATGAACCTGGTCCGGTCGGCCGCAGCCACTCGAACGGGTGCCGAACAGTGCCCTTTGGCTTGTCGCAGTGACAGGTCGTGCGCCGTACGCTCTCCCACGAGGAGGGAAACCGTGGAGGTCGGAATGCTTCGGGTGTTTCTGGTCGACGACCACGAAGTGGTCCGTCGAGGGGTCGCGGACATGCTCGAGGAGGACGCGGGGCTGTGCGTGGTCGGCCAGGCCGCCACCTTTTCCCAGGCGCTGGCGAGGATTCCGGCGCTGCGGCCGGACGTCGCGGTGCTCGACGTGCGGCTGCCGGACGGCAACGGCGTCGAGCTCGCGCGGGAACTGAGATCCAAGATCCCCGAGCTGCAGTGCCTGATGCTCACGTCCTACACCGACGAGCAGGCGATGCTGGACGCGATCATGGCCGGCGCGAGCGGCTACGTCATCAAGGACATCCGCGGGATGGACCTGGTGGCGGCGGTCAAGGAGGTCGGCCTCGGCCGGTCCCTGCTGGACGCGCGGGCCGCCGCGACGCTGATGGCGAAGTTCCGCGACGACGCCGCCAAGAAAGGGCCGCTGGCAGGGCTTTCCGAACAGGAACGCACGCTGCTGGAGCTGATCGGCGAGGGACTGACCAACCGGCAGATCGCCGAGCGGATGTTCCTCGCGGAGAAGACCGTGAAGAACTACGTCTCCCGGCTGCTGACGAAACTCGGCATGCAGCGGCGCACCCAGGCGGCCGTGCTGGCCACGGAACTGCGACGGCAGTGAGGGTTTCGCGCGATCAGGCGGAAACGAGCGTGTCGAGCAGGACTTCGTCCAGCGGACGGCGCGGGGTCCACGGCAGCGGCAAGCCGTAGCCGACGCGCAGCAGCACTTGTGGCCACACCCCGCAGCCGAGAAGCCGCCGTAGTTCGTCACGGGCGGCACGGACCCTGATCGGCGGCGAGATGTACGACGCGTCGAGGCCGGCGCCCGTCGCGGTGAGCAGCACCCGTTGCAGCGCCTGTCCCGCCTGGAGCCGGTCAAGCCGTTCGTCGGTCAGCGACCCGATCACCACCACCAGCGGATCCGAGTACGAACCGGTGCTCGTGGCGCCGAATCCGTCCAGGAGCCAGGTTTCGTCGCTGGGGGAGTCTTCGGTCGCGTAGGACGGCACGCCGTCGCGCGCACCCGCGCTCAATCCGGTCCAGCGGCCGAGTTCGGCGACGAAATCGGGATCGGCGAGCTGGACCCGGCGAGCGCGGGAGGTGAGATCGCGGAGATGACGGCACTGCTCCGCGTCGAGGCTCGGCATCCACGCGTGTTCGAGTTCGGTGGCGTGGCGGAGGGTGGAGAGCGTGGACCGCGGGATCGCGCTGGGCAGGAAGGGCCGCCGGTTGGTGCGGCGGCGGGTGATCGCCCGGGCGAGCCGGGAGACCTTCGGATCGGGGGTGCGTTCGGCGACCGGACGGACGACCGCGAGCAGATCGGGGTCGGCGCGGCTCGGCATGAGCGTCGTCGCGGGATGGAAGCCCAGTGCGTGAATCGCCGTCCGGAGGGTGAAAAGGGCCGCGCCGCACGAGAGAACGAGCTCGCGACCGTCGGGATCCGTGACCGGGAGGATCCGGCGCGGGTCGGCGTGGAGTTCGATCCCGGTGCCGGTGCACCGGAAAAGCCAGGGCTGTGTGTTGTGCGTCGACGGGGCCAGCGTGGCCGATCGGAGCACGGAATTCACCTGTTCGGAGTTCAAACGCCCGACCCTGGTGACTTGTATCGTCATGGTTCCCCCCGCCGCTGCGCCACGGGCAATACGGTTTGTCTCGCTGAGACGGTCCCGCCCGCGGTGCGGGGCCGAAAGAGGAGAAAGTCACCACGGGCGTGAGTCGTCCCGATCTTCGGAGGCGCAGCAGGATGTCGGGTCAGGACCGGCTCGGCGGAAGCGACGACCGGATCACCGGCGCGCTCTCCCAGTTGCGCGTTCGTGAAGTGCTGCGTGATCTGCAGGAGCGCATCGAACGGCTCATCGGCACCCGCGACAAGATGGACGGCCTGCTCGAAGCGGTGCTGGCCGTCGCCTCGGGGCTGGAGCTGGACGCGACACTGCGCCGGATCGTGCAGGCGGCGATCGACCTCGGCGAAGCCACCTACGGCGCCCTCGGGGTGATCGCGGACGACGGTACGCTCGCCGAGTTCGTCTACCTCGGCATCGATGGCGAGACGAAGCAGCAGATCGGGCACCTCCCGAAAGGCCACGGACTGCTGGGGTTCGTCATCGACGAGGCGAAACCGGTGCGGCTGGCCGACATCTCGCGGCATCCCGCGTCGGTCGGGTTCCCGCCGTGCCATCCGCCGATGCGGTCCTTCCTCGGGGTCCCGGTCCGAGTCCGCGACGAGGTGTTCGGAAATCTCTACCTGACCGAGAAACGCGGTGAGAGCTTCACCGATGACGACGAGGTCGTCGTCCAAGCGCTCGCCGCGGCGGCCGGGATCGCGATCGAGAACGCCCACCTCTACGAACAGGCGCGGATCCGCCAGCAGTGGCATGCCGCCACCAGCGAGGTGACCACGGAATTGCTGGGCGGCACCGACCCCGTCGAGGCGCTCAACCTGATCGCCAGCCGGGCGCTGGAACTGACCGGGTCAGACCTCACTTTGCTGGCGCTGCCCGGTTCCGGCAGGCTCGACGTCAGTCCGGACGGCGAAGAGGAGGCCGACGAACTCACCATCGCCGTCTGCGCGGGCGCGCGGGCGGCGGAACTGACCGGGGTGCGGATCAGCGTCGCCGCTTCGCTGCCGGGGGCGGTCTACCGCGACCGGACCCCGCGCAGCGTGCCGGAACTGGTGCTCGGTCCCGAGGGGGAGTTGAGCTTCGGCCCGACGCTCGTCGTGCCGCTCCGCGCGCGGGAACGTACTTCCGGGGTGCTGATGGCGGTGCGGAATCCGGACGCGGTCCCGTTCGAGCTCGCCCAGCTGCCGGTGGTGGCCTCGTTCGCCGACCAGGCCGCGCTCGCCCTCCAGCTGGCCGCGCAGCAGCGCACGGCCAGGGAACTCGACGTGCTCGCCGATCGGGACCGGATCGCCAGGGATCTGCACGACCACGTCATCCAGCGGCTGTTCGCGGTCGGTCTCGCCATGCAGAGCACACACCGCCGGGCGCATTCCCCGGAACTGCGGCGGCGGATCGGCGACAGCATCGACCAGATGCACGAGATCGTGCACGAGATCCGCACGGCGATCTTCGATCTCCACGGCGGCGAGGCGGGCCAGCAAGGGGTACGGCTGCGGCATCGCCTCTACGACTCGATCACCGAACTCACCGACGAGACCGCGATCCACCCGACGGTCAGCCTCTCCGGGCCGCTGGACTCGATTCCGTTCCTGTTCGCCGAAAACGCCGAGGCGGTGGTGCGGGAGACGGTCGGCAACGTCGTCCGGCACGCGGGCGCGAACGGCGTTTCGGTGAGCGTGTCGGTGAAGGACGACGTCCTGCGGATCGTCGTCACCGACGACGGCACCGGGATCGTCGGTGAGCCCGGCGCGGTCGGCGGGCTGCGGAATCTGCGTGACCGCGCGGAGAAGGTGGGCGGGACGTTCCTGGTCGAGACGCGGGAAGAGGGCGGCACCCGGATCGAGTGGTCCGCCCCCTTGCGTTGACCGCGGTCAGTTCGCCGACTGCCCGGCGAGGAGTTCGTCGACCTCGATCGAGCGGGCGACGTCGGACGCGACGGTCTCCAGCAGCTCCGCGGTGAGGTCCGAAAGCGCCCGCGTCACCGCGAGATAGGAACCGATCTGGGAGTTCGAACTGTCTCTCAGCCCGGCCTCCGCCAGCCCGACTCCGACGAACTCACCGCCGTCTTCCAGACGGAGCAACGCCTCCGCGCGTACCCGGTACGGCTCGTGCTGCAGGGAAACGTCAATGGTCCATTTGTCCGTCATCGTCGGCTCCGTTCCGGTCATCGAGACTCCCATCGCGGCCGTTCGCGGCACAGGGTCCTAAGTCCTCGCTCCCCGGGAATCGGGGGCGAAAGTCCTCGGGATTCGTGACCGGCGGCCGCTGCGGTCGCCGGATACCCCGGCCGAAGGTGGATCAACCCCCTCCCCTCGGAGCCCACGATGAAGATCCCGTTACCGAACCATGTCGACCAGGCGGTGGCGGCCGCCGTCCGCGCGCCGTCCCCGCTCAACACCCAGCCTTGGCGATTCGTCGTCGAGCGGGACCGGATCGAGGTGTGGCTCGACCGCGCGCGGGTGCTCCGGATCGCCGACCCCGATGCCCGCGAGGCGCGGCTTTCCTGTGGCGCGGCGATCTTCAACCTGGTCGTCTCCCTGCGCTCCAACGGGAAGACGCTCTCACTCCGGACGATGCCGTCGCCGGACGAGCCCGATCTGCTCGCCGAACTCGTGGTCCACGGCGACCGGTTCTCCTCACCCGAGGAGCGGAAGCTGGCCGAGGTCGTCTTCCGCCGTCACACGAACCGCCGTCCGTTCCTGGACCGGCCGGTACCCGCGTGGGCACGCACGACGCTGCGGGGGGCCGCGCTGGTGGAAGGCGGGCTGCTGGAACTGTTCGGCCGCGGCGACCGGGCGAACGCGGTCGCCCGCGTGCTGCACCGGGCCGAAGCCGCGCAGGCGCGCAACGGCGCGTTCCAGGCCGAGGTCGCGCTGTGGACCCGGCGGGCGGCCGGGTTCCCGGACGGCGTCCCCGCGCCGACCAAACCGCCGTCACCTCACGGGATCCCCGCGCAGGAGTCGTTCTTCGCCGCCGAGCAGGAAGGCGGTGAGCCCGTGCTCGGGGCGATCCTGACCGCGGACGGCGGGTCCACCGCCGACCTCCGCGCGGGGATGGTGCTGCAACGGGTGCTGCTGACCGCGACGGCGGCAGGCCTCGCGACGTCGTTCGTCGGCAGGCTGTTCGAGACTCCCGAGACACGGACCGCGATGGACCGGATCTTCGCCGACCTCGGCCGCCCGCACGCGGTGCTGCGCCTCGGCTACGGCCGCCCGACGCCGATGACGGCCCGCCGTCAGGTGGACGAAGTGCTGCTCAGGAGGTCCGAAGCGGCCCTCTGACCTCGGGTCATCTCGTCGACACCCACGTTTCCGATCGCCGCCACACGCCCGTCATCCTGGGCGGATTCAGTCTCCGTATGAAGATCATGCGGAATTCCTTGGTGGCGCTGGCCGTCGTGGGCCTCTCGGTCGCGGCGTCCGCGCCGGCGGTGGCGGACGCGGTCGCGCGCGACCGCGGTTCGATCGTCATCACCGAGCAGGCGTCCAAGCGGATCCTGGTCCTGCCCGCCGACCGGGCCTCCTGGGAGAACCGGAAGATCGGCTGGTCGTGGGCGCCGAACGCCGCCAACGGCCTGGCGGACCTGGCCGGATCGTGGAGCAACCCGAGCGACGCGAAGCTCGCCGAGCGAGGTGGCGAGAAGTACCTGCTCACGTCGGCGTCGGGTGGTTTCACGGCCGTCGTGCCGTATCCGGCGGGGGACCGGGCGTACTGGGCCGCCAACGCAGGGGGACCTGCCAACCCGCACAGCATCGAGCTGCTGCCGGACGGCAACGTCGCGGTGGCCGCCAGCACCGGTGGCTGGGTGCGGGTCTACACCGCTTCGCAGGGGCAGCGCTCGACGACCTACGCCGAGTACCCACTGGTGGGGGCGCACGGCGTGGTGTGGGACGCGGGCCGGAACGTGTTGTGGGCCCTGGGCACCGACGCGCTCGTCGCGTTGACCGTCGGCGGCACCTCCGCCGCACCGGTGATCACCGAGCAGCGGCGCGTCCCGGTGCCGACCAAGGGCGGGCACGACCTCCAGCCCGTCCCGCATCGGCCGGACCTGCTGTGGGTCACCACGGAAGCCGGGGTCTACCAGTTCTCGAAGACGACCGGTGGATTCACCCAGCGCTTCCCTGGCGCACGGGAGATCGACCGGCCGCACGTGAAGAGTGTCTCGACGAACCCGCGGACCGGACAGATCCTGACGGCTTCGATCCAAGACGGGCACCTGTGCACCTGGTGCACGGACACCGTCCGGCTGGCCTTTCCACGCGCCGAGCTGGCGCTGCACGGCGCGTGGATCTACAAGGCCCGCTGGTGGATCGGTTGAGCGGTACTTCCTGATCGGTACTTCCATGTCGGTACCGGCCGTTCGGGGGGCTGCCCGGCCGGTACCGACACACCAGAGAAGAGGGGCCCCCGCCGTGAGAATGACGCCTGGCCGCGTCTTTCACCTGACCGAGTGAATCGGGCCGTTCGGGGCGCGCCGTTGACCCATTCGGGGTATACGCCTCACCCGAGGAAGGCCCGCAGTTCGTCGATGACCGTCCGCGGCTGCTCCTCGGCGACGAAGTGCCCGGAACCGGAGACCTTCCGCACCCGGACATCGGTGGCCTTGGACGGCAGGACCGCGGCGAGGTAGTCATAGTTGAACTCCGAACCCAGCCCCAGCATCGGCGCGGTGATCTTCCCGTACGCCTTCTGGTCTTCGATGTCCTTGCCGAACGCCTGATACCAGCCGTTGCCGGCGCGGATCGCGTCCGGCCGGTCGTACGCGGCGGCGTAGATCGCGCGGTCCCGGTCGCCGATCGAGGCCGGATCGGCCAGCAGGTGGTCGAACATCCAGTCGACGAGGAAACGCGAGCGGCCGGCCAGCAGCTGTTCGGGCAGCGTGGCGACCTGGTTGAAGGCGAACCACCAGACGTTCACCGGCTGTCCGGGCGGGGCCAGCATCGGGATCTGGTACAGGCTCTCGTCGGGATGCGAGACGTCCATGAGCGTGACGGTCTTCGTCGCGTCGGGGTGGTTGGCGGCGACACTGAAGGCGACCATGGCGCCGATGTCGTGCCCGGCGATATGCGCCTGCCGGTAGCCCAGCGAGCGGACGAGTTCGAAGATGTCGCGGGCCATGGTCTTCTTGTCGTAACCGCCCTGCGGCTTGCTCGAGCCGCCCATGCCCCGCAGGTCGACGGCGATCACGCGGTACCGCTTCGCCAGCGCCGGCATGATCCGGCGATACTGCCACCAGGTCTCCGGCCAGCCTGGCAGCAGGATCAGCGGTTCGCCCCGGCCGCCGGCGACGTAGTGCAGCCGCACGCCGTTGACCTGGGCGTACTCGCTGCGGAAGCCGCCGGGCAGGGACCGGGCGAGTTCCGCGTCTCCGGGAGCGCCCGGCTGGCCCGCCTCGGCGATGCCACCCGAGGCCACCAGCGCGGCCGCGGCGCCCGCGCCGAGGGTGAGCATGGACCGGCGGTTGAGGAAGGAACGGCTGTCTTCGGTCATGTCTCTGATCGTGGCCTGCCGGGGTGCCGGTCCGTGAGCGGTGTTTTCGCCAACGGAGGTCGGTTTTGAGACAGCCCGGGTCAGGCGGACACGGGTTCGAGGACGCCCAGCCTGGTCCCGAACGTCTCCCGGTAGGCCACCGGGGTGACCCCGACCTGCCGCCGGAAGTGCGGCCGGAGCGCGGCGGAGGAGGAGAACCCGCAGTAGCGGGCGATCTCGTCGACCGGGAGGTCGGTGGATTCGAGCAGCTGCTGCGCGCGGATGACCCGCTGGTGGGTGAGCCAGGTCCCGGGCGCGGCGCCGGTGATCTCGCGGAACCGGCGGTCGTAGTTGCGCCTGCTCATATGCGCCCGCCTGGCGAGTTCCTCGACCGGGAGCGCGGTGTCCAGCCGGGTGAGTGCCCAGGCCATCGTCTCCGAGACCGGGTCGCCCTCGTCGAGGTCCGGCATCGGCGACTCGATGTACTGGGCCTGCCCGCCGGGCCGGTGCGGCGGGACGACCATGCCCTTGGCCAGCCGGTTCGCCACCTCCGCGCCGCACCACGAGCGGATGAGGTGCAGGCCGAGGTCCATGCCCGCGGCGCCGCCGCCCGCGGTCAGGATGTCGCCGTCGTCGATGTAGAGCACCGATTCGTCGATCCGGACGGCGGGGAACCGGGCCGCGAGCAGTGGCGCCATCGCCCAGTGCGTGGTCGCGGGGCGCCCGTCGAGCAGCCCGGCGGCGGCCAGCACGAAGGCGCCGCTGCACAGTCCGGCCACCCGGGCGCCCCGATCGTGGGCCGCGCGGAGCGCCTCCAACGCCGCTTCGGGCGGATCCTCCATCGGTGACCGCCAGTTCGGGACCAGCACGAGGTCCGCGTTCCGGACCGTGTCGAGGTCCTCGGGCACCGGGACGGTCAGGCCGCCACCGCGCAGGGCGGCGCCCGGTTCGCCGCCGACGACCCTGAGATCGAGGTCGGGCAGCTCCCCGAAGGCCGAGGCCATCTCGAACACACCGAACGCGAAGGACATCGCGCCGAGCGACGCCCCGTCGAAGACCACCACGGCCAGCCGTCTCATGGCCCGATTCTAGGGACGGTCGAGAGTGGACATGGCGATTTCGAAGAGAAAGGCGACGGGTGACCAATGGGCTGGGTGAGTCGTGAGTGGCGATTCGGGGTTAGAGGCTGTCCGTGAAGGCCTCCTTGTGTGAGGCGCAGGGCGTGCTGGGGGGCGTCACGGACGTTGTCGAATCCCCAA
>NZ_JBFBGL010000064.1:0-45820 GCF_040684635.1 Amycolatopsis sp. NPDC089917
CGGGGGGGGGCGGGGGGCGCGCGCGCCGGCGCCCCGTTTTTTTTTTTGCTGTCGGGTGTTGGGTGTTGGGCTTTTCGTACAAACCCCCCCCCCCGCCACTCACGACCACCTCAGGCGAACGTGTAGTCCTCGACCGGGAAGTTCTGCGCCTCCTTGATGGCGTTCAAGGTGGACGACGGCCGCAGCAGGGTCGCCTCCCCGTGCGGGTTGAAGTAGTAGCTGTTGGCCGGGGCGCAGTTCCCGAGGGTGAAGATCGAATCGCCGAGGCGTTCGGTCATCCGGTCCAGGAACGCGTCGTTGGCTTCCTGCGTGACCTCGAACTCGGTCGCGCCTCGCCGCTTCATCGCGCCGAAAAGCCGGTCCATATGGCGCATCTGGGTCTCGATGGTGGTGAAATAGGACAGTCCCGAGTAGGAATACGGGCTGTTGAGCGAAACGAAGTTGGGGAACTTGGGGATGGCGACACCCTCGTAGGCCTGGAACCGGTTCTCCCGCCACCACTTCCCGAGATCGCGACCGTCGCGGCCGATGATCTCGATCGCCGGGAAGTTCGCCTCCCACAGGTCGAATCCGGTCGCCAGGACCAGGACGTCGATGTCCCGCCGCCGTCCGTCGGCGGTTTCGATCCCGGTCTCGTCGATCCTCGCGATCGACGTCGTCTCCAGGTGCACGTGGTCCTTGGTGAAGGCCGGGTAGTACTCGTTGGAGAACGTCGGGCGCTTGCAGCCGAACGAATAGCGCGGCGTCAGTTGCGCGCGCAGCCCCGGATCCCGCACCTGGCGGCGCAGATGCGCCTGGCACCACAGCCTGCCGAGCCGGTTCGCCGCCGGGAGTTGCTTGTAGTGCAGGACACCGGAGACCATCATCAGCTCCAGCAGCGCGGTCCCGGTCAGCCGGGCGGCACGTTGGGTGAACGGCACCGCCGCGAACGCGCGCCGGACCGCCTTGGGCACCGGGAAGTCCAGTTTGGGGCTCACCCAGATCGGGGTCCGCTGGTACACGGTGAGGTCTCGCGCGACCTTCGTGATCTCGGGGATCAGCTGGACGGCGGTCGCGCCGGTGCCGATCACCGCGACGCGTTTGCCCTTGAGGTCGTAGTCGTCGTCCCAGGCGGTGGTGTGGATGACCTTGCCGCCGAAGGTGCCGATCCCGGCGATGTCGGGTTTCTTCGGCTGGGAAAGGAATCCGGTCGCGGTCAGAAGGTACTTCGTGGTGACCGGCGGGCCATCGGCGAGCGAGACCGTCCAGTGCGCGTTCGCCTCGTCCCAGACGGCGCCGGTGACCACCGAGTCGAAGCGCATGTAGCGCCGCAGCCGGTACTTGTCCGCGACGTGCTCGGCGTACCGCTTGAGTTCCGCGCCCGGCGCGAAGAGCCGCGACCAGTGCGGGTTCGGCTCGAACGAGTACGAGTAGGTGGCCGACGGGATGTCGACGGCCAGCCCGGGATAGCGGTTCACGTGCCAGGTGCCGCCGAGGTCGGACTCGCGTTCCAGGATGAGCAGGTTGTCGTAGCCGAGCCGGTTGAGCTGGATCGCCGCGCCCATCCCGCCGAAACCGGCCCCGACGACGACGGCGTCGTACTGCGTGGTCATGCGTTTTCCTCCCGCTGGGTGTCCTGGTGGAGGCGGGCGCGGTAACCGTCCCGCTCCGGCGAATCGGGGCGCAGGGCCCGGTCGTCCCGCACCAGCCGCCGGAAGGCGTTGAGCGCCGGTTCGGGGGTCACGGCCGCGAGCGTGGCGAGCGCGCCGACGTACCCGGGCACGGCGATCTCCGCGGCACGGGTGCGGACGGAATCCACGACGGCGTCGGCGATCCGGCCCGGTTTCACCTTCGGGATCGGCCGCATGTCGAGTCCGGAGGCGAGCGCGGTGTCGACCGCCGAGGGCAGCACGGCCGAGACGCTCACGCCGTGCGGCGCGTACTCCAGCCGGGTCGCCGCCGTGAGCCCGACGACGGCGAACTTGCTGGCGTTGTAGATCGCCAGCCCCTGGACGGGGAACTTCCCGGCGAGCGACGCGACGTTGACGATGTGCCCGCGTCCGCGCTCCAGCATGCCGGGAAGGGCCAGCCGCATGCCGTGGACGACGCCGAAGACATTGACCTCCATGGTCGCCCGGTTGAGCGCGTCGGAGAGGTCGAGGAAACCGCCGTTGGGCATGATCCCGGCGTTGTTGACGAGGACCGCGAGCGGCCCGTTCGCCTGTTCGGCCTCGGCGAGGAACGCGGCGAACGAGGGCTGGTCCGCGACGTCGAGGTGGTGCGCTGTCCCGCCGATGTCGGCGGCGGTGCGCTTGGCGGCTTCGAGGTCGAGATCGCCGATGGACACGCGCGCGCCGAGCGCGGCCATGCGTTCCGCGGTCGCGCGGCCGATGCCCTGTCCTGCCCCGGTGATCGCCACATGCGCGCCGTCGAGGTCGAGGTCCGGGTACTTGGTCATGCGCGCACTCCCTCTCGTTCGAAGGCGTCGGCGACCAGGCCGGGCGCCGTCCGCAACGCCGTGGCGAGCACGTGCTCGCGCCGTCGTCCGTCCATGAAGTTCGCGCCCATGGCGGCGAGATCGTCCGGTCCCGGTTCGATCCGGACCACCCGGACGCCTGCCGCGCGCAACCGTCGAGCCTCGTCGTCCACCCGCCTGGTCATCGCCGTCCGCAGCAGGCGTTCCAGCCGGGCCGGACCGCGCGCCGGAGCCCCGCCTTCGCTGCTCATCGGCGCGATCAGCACGACCTCCCCGACGTCGCGGGTGAGCAGGATGTCCGCCGAGGTCGGGGAAACCGTCCCACCGTCGACCAGCGGACGTCCGTCCACAACGGACGGTGGGAACCAGCCGGGAATGGCCCAGGACGCGGCGATCGCCTCGCCGAGCCGGGCGGGCGGCGCGTCCGGGGAGCCGAGCGCGATCCGCTTCCCCGTCAGGTCCGCGGCCATCAGCCAGGTCGCGGGATGCGGGACCCAGCCGTCCGGTGCCAGCGCGTCGCCGAGGTGACGGAGCCGGCTCGCGTCTCCCTTGCCTCGCGGCAGGAGTCCCGCGAGCCCGGCGAGCGTGTCGACGTCCCGGCGCAGCGCGGCCCGGACCAGCCCGGTCGCGGGCCACCGCGGGGACGGCACCGGCGGGAACCGGTCCGGCGTCCTGCGGACGTGCGCGGCTACGACGGCGTCACCGCCGGGCGCGCCGGCTACCGCGTCGAGGATCGCCTTCGCCGGGATGCCCGCCCCGAGCATGGCCACCGCCTCGGCGCCCGCCGAGGTCCCGACCAGGATGTCCGCCCCGCGCGGGTCCCAGCCCGCCAGGGTGTGCAGCGCGTCGAGGACCGCGGCGGTCCAGGCGAACCCCAGGGTCCCGCCGCAGCCGAGCACCAGTGCCCTTGCGGAATGACGTGTCATTTCCGGAACGGTATGTCATTTGAACGCGCGGGGCAATAAGCTGGCGGGATGACGACGGAGACCCCGGTCAGCAGGGCCGCACGGAAGAAGCAGGAACTACGGCGCGAGATCGTGGAGACCGCGTTCGACTGCTTCGCCGAACGCGGCTACCACGCGACCGGTATCGCCGACATCGCCGCGCGGCTGGGCATCGGGCACGGCACCTTCTACCGGTACTTCCAGAACAAGCGGGACATCGTCGACCACGTGATCACGGACCTGGTCGAGAAGGTGGTCGCGGCACTGGCCGCGGACAACGCGCCGGACGCGGTCAACAGCCTGGCCGAGTACCGCAGGCAGAGCGCCCGGATCGGCGACGCGCTCGCCAGGATCTTCGGCGGCGACCCGCGGATGGCCCGGTTCCTCCTGCTCGAAGCGGCGGGCATCGACGCCGAGATGCGGGAACGGGTGCTGGACTTCCACGAGACCGCCGCCGAGCTGACCGCGGGATACCTCCACCACGGCGTCCGCCTCGGGTATCTGCACGAGGACCTGGACGTGGACTCCACCGCCCGCGCGATCAACGGGATGATCCTCGCGTCGATACTCGCCGAGCTGCGCGATCCGTCACCGGAAAGGCAGGCGGCGATGAGCCGGGCGGTCCGCCGCGTCATGTACGACGGCATCGCGGCGCCCCGCTGAAGAACCGGCCGGCCGGTCCGGAGTGCGACGCACCAGCAGGCGGGGTCTGGGCCGTACTGGTGGACAGTGTCCATGGAACCGCCACCGGGGGGTTCGGGTCTAGTGACGAAAACGCACAACGGCACCGACGAAAACGAACATCAGGACTTGCGCAGGGTCTGGCTGGGCGACTCGCCGAAGGCCGCGCGGTACTGCGCGCTGAACCGGCTCCCGTCCACGAAACCCCACTTCGCGGCGACCCGGGTGATCGTCGTGCCTTCGCCGGCGTCCTTGAGGTCCGCCCGGGTCCGGTCGAGGCGGACCTGACGTAAATAGGCCATCGGGGTGGTGCCGAGATGCCGCCGGAACGCCAGTTGCAAGGCGCGCACCGATACCCGGCAGGCGCGGGCGATGTCGGCGGCGCCGAGATCGAGGTCCGGATTCGCCTCCAGGAAGGCGATCCCGCGGCGTACGGTGTCCGGGACGGCGTCCCGGCGGTCACACGGTCGCTCCTCCCCCTCGCCCGCGGTGAAGGTGTCCAGGGCCATGGCGGCCATCAGCCGTCCCGCCGCGCCGAGCACCAGCTTGCCGTTCTCCACGTCCGGCGAGGAGAACAGCCCGGTGACGTACTCGACCGTGCTGCGCCATCGCCTCGCCCTTTCCAGGCTCACCGGCTCGTAGCGCAACCGCTCGATCGCTCCGCCGTCCTGCGCCGGATCCATCTCGGCGAACAGCGACAGGTCGATACTGGTGATCTGCAAACGCGCGCCGTGCATCCCCGTCCGGTAGCCGGCGCCGGGGTGCGCGGCGACGAACACGTCACCGGTGGCCAGCCTGCGATCGCCGACGTCGTCCTCGACCTGCACTTCACCGCCCAGCACTCGCAAGAGGACCACTTTGCCCAGCGGCTGGATGACGACCTCGGTGGTCAGCGTGTTGTGCAGGACGTCGAACTGCATATCCCCCACGTCGCAACGATTGTGCTCGAAGCGGTAGTTCGCGACGGCACCCCGCACCCGCAATCGGTTGTCCTGGTAGGCCGTGGCGATCAGGGCATGTGCCTGCTCCGGATCGGTGGTCGCGAATTCCGTCACCAAGGGTTCGTGCATCGGGCCACGCCTCCTTTCCGTTCACCGTAACGAAAAGTTCACCCGCCGGAACGCTACCGCCACTCGGCGGGCACTACCAGAGCGCATCGGCGTCATCCGGCTGGTCGGAATGGGCGACCCGCGCGGTCGAGGATCGCCCTGGCGCGCAGCTCGACCGGCCTGTCCACCATCTGGCCGTCCGCCACGGCGACCGAGCCGTCGCCCGCGAGCGCGAGCACGCTCCTGGCCCAAGCGATTTCGCTTTCCGACGGCGACAGTGCCCGATCGGCGACGGCCACCTGACGGGGATGCACGCAGAGTTTTCCGGTGAAACCCAGGGTTCTGGCGTGGTCCAGGTCCGCGGTGAGCGCGGCTTCGTCGTCGAGTGCCGTGGTGACGCCGTCGATCGGGGCCGCCCTGCCCGCGGCCGCCGCCGCGAGGACGAGCGCGGATCGCGCGTACCGCAACGCTTCGTGCGACCGATGGTCGACGCCGAGCTGCGCGGCCAGGTCGACGCTGCCGAAGGCGGGCCGCACGACCGCGTCCGCCCCGCAGATCGCCACCGCGCCGGCGATCCCGGCCGCCGTTTCCACCAGCGGGAGGATCGGGACGCCGGGCAGCCGTGTGGCGAGGGCGTCGAGCTCGGCGGGGTCTTCGGCCTTCGGCGCCATCACCGCGAGCGCTTGGCCGACGCTCGCGACATCCTCGTGGTACCAAGGGGTTCCCGCGGCGTTGACGCGGACGACCGCCTGATGGCCTTCCGCCAGCCACGTCCTGACGTGTTCGCGCGCGGTCTCCTTCTGTTCGGGCGCGACGGCGTCTTCCAGGTCGAGGATCACGACATCGGCGCCGCAGGCCTCGGCCTTGGCGAACCGGTCCGGCCGGTGACCGGGTACGAACAGGAAGGTTTTGGCATTGGCGAGAGGTTCACTCATCGGCGCACCGTTCCGGTCGCGGTCCGCCGACCGTGACGGTCGCGTACGGCGGTGACGGTCTCGTCCGCTCCGGCTTCGGCCTGGACGATCAGGCCCTGATGGTCGAACAGCGGTGAGACGAGGCGGTAGTCGAAGGCGAGTTCCCCGACGATCCCCTGCCGCCGCGCGGCCTCCGCCATCGCGAGCGCCTGCAGTGGACCGTGGGTGAGCAGCCCCGGATAGCCCTCGACGTCGCGCGCGTAGTCGCGGTCGTAGTGGATGCGGTGCGCGTTGTAGGTCAGCGCCGAGAAGCGGAACAGCAGCGTCGGCGAGACGTCGATGGCCCATTCGCCGTCGGCCACCGGCGACTCGGGTTCTTCGCCCTCGGGTTCGGCCTGCCCCGAAGCCGCGTCGCGATAGACGATGTCCTGCTCCTCTTCGACCACGATCTCGCCGCCTTGGACGACCTCGTGACCGGTGACGACGAAGGTCAACCGTCCGGTCCGGCCCTCTTTCTCCTGCACGGAAAGCACTTCCGTGCGCCGGGTGGCGGGCAGGCCGCATCGCAGCGGTCCGAGCGTCCGCACCCGGCCGCCCGCCCACATGCGACGGCGTCCGGGCTCCGGCGGCGCGGGGATCGTGGCGCGGACAGGATGCCCGTCCGGCCCCAGATCGGCCTGCGCGGGGCGGTCCAGCAAGTAGAACCAGTGCCACAGCAAGGGCAGGCCGTCGCGGTCCAGGTCCGGCATTTCGACGTCGAGCAGCGAACTCAGCGCTTCCGCGGGCCCGGGCTGCAAGACCTCGGTGACTTCCTTCACGATCGGACCTCCTCGCCGGGACCGAACTCGGCCCGGATCGACTCGTTGTGCGCCCCCAGCGCGGGAACCGGGCCCATGACCGGTTCCCGGCCCGCCGTCTCGACCGGCGGCAGCAGCGCCTCCAGCGGACCGGCCGGGGTTTCCACCGCACGCCACCGGTTACGCGCGGCCAGCTGCGGATGCCGGGTGAACTGTTCGGGCGTCCGCAGCCGGGCGTTGGCGATCCCGGCGCGCTCCAGCAGGTCTCCGACCTCGCCGGCGGTCAGGTCTTTGAAGGTCCCCTCCAGGATCGCGGTGAGTTCGTCGTCGTTGTCGACACGGTCGTCGTTGGTCCGGAAGCGCGGATCTTCGATGAGTTCGGGACTTTCCAGCACGTCCCGGCAGAGCACGACCCATTCCCGTTCACTTTGGACGCTCAGGAAGACCTTGTCGTCGCCGGTGCTGTACGGCCCGTACGGCGAGATCGACGGATGGGCCGCGGCCGTACGCCGCGGCGGTTCCTGGCCGTAACGGGAGAAATAGGCGGGCTGGCTCATCCACTCGCCGAGCGAGTCGATCATCGCGACGTGCAGGCTAGCGCCCTCGCCCGTGCGTTCGCGGTCGTACAGCGCGGTGAGGATGCCGGTGTAGGCGTACATCCCGGTGGCGATGTCGGCGATCGAGATCCCCGCCTTGGCCGGGGTTTCCGGGGTCCCGGTGGACATCACGAGCCCGGCTTCGCACTGGACCAGCAGGTCGTAAGCCTTCTTCGTCCGATAGGGACCTTCGGGCCCGTAGCCCGAGATCGAACAGTGGATCAGCTCCGGGCGCTCCGCGCGCAGCGTCCCGGCGTCGAGCCCGAGCCGTTCCACCGCCCCGGGCACGAGGTTCTGCACGAACACGTCGGCCCGGTCGATCATCGCGCCGAGCAGCGCCCGGTCGGCCGGATCCTTGATGTCGAGTTCGACGCTTTCCTTGCCCCGGTTGAGCCAGACGAAGTAGCTCGACTGCCCGTGGACGGTCCGGTCGTAGTCGCGGGCGAAGTCACCGACGCCACGGCGTTCGATCTTGATGACCCGCGCGCCGAGGTCGGCGAGCTGGCGTGACGCGAACGGCGCGGCGACGGCCTGCTCCAGCGCGACGACGGTGATTCCCTCGAGTGGGTGGCGCATGCTGCCTTCCTCGCTGTTCAGGACGGGATGCGGTGCCGTTCGACCAGCTGGCGCGCGATCACGCCGCGCTGGATCTCGTTGGTGCCCTCACCGACGATCATCAGCGGCGCGTCACGGAAGTACCGCTCGACGTCGAACTCGGTCGAGTAGCCGTAGCCGCCGTGGATCCGGACGGCGTCGAGCGCGATCTCCATCGCGGCCTCGGAGGCGAACAGTTTCGCCATCCCCGCCTCCAGGTCCGCGCGCTCGCCCGAGTCGTAACGCCGCGCCGCGTGGTGCACCAGCTGCCGCGCGGCCTCGAGCTTGGTCGCCATGTCCGCAAGATAGTTGCCGATCGACTGATGCTGCCAGATCGGCTTGCCGAAACTCTCCCGTTCCTGGGCGTAACGCAGGGAATCCTCCAGCGCGGCGCGTCCGACGCCGAGCGCCCGGCAGGCGACCTGGATCCGGCCGATCTCCAGTCCCCGCATCATCTGCGCGAACCCGCGGCCCTCCTCGCCGCCGAGCAGCGCCGTGACCGGGACGCGGAAGTCGTCGAAGGACAGCTCGCAGCTCTCGACACCCTTGTAACCGAGTTTGGGCAGATCCCGCGAGACCCGGAAACCGGGCCCCTTCTCCACCAGCAGGACGGAAATCCCCTTGTGCGCGGGTTCGGCGCCGGGGTCGGTCTTGCACAGCAACGCGACCAGCTGGGACCGGCGCGCGTTGGTGATCCACGTCTTGCTGCCGTTGACGACGTACTCGTCGCCGTCGCGCCGCGCCGTGGTGCGCAGCGCTTGCAGATCCGAGCCGCCGCCGGGTTCGGTGAGCGCCATCGTCGCGCGGATCTCGCCCGTCGCCATCTTCGGCAGGTACGCGTCCTTCTGCTCCTGGGTGCCATACGTGGCAAGGAGTTTCGCGACGACGGTGTGGCCGCCCATCGCACCGGCGAGGCTCATCCAGCCGCGCGCGAGCTCTTCGGTCACCAACGCGTAGCACTGGGCGGAGACCTGGGTCTCGCCCCAGGGTTCGGGTACGGCCAGCCCGAAGACGCCCATCGCCTTCATCTGGTCGACGAGTTTCTCCGGATAGGCGTTCGTGTGGTCGAGCTCCTGGGCGACGGGCCGGACCTCGCGATCCACGAATTCGGCCACGAGCGCGACGATCGCAGTCTCTTCCTCGGTCATGCGACTATCATGAGCGATGATGAGAGATTAAGTGAAATACCTATTGGTGATAGTCGCATTCCGGACCGCGATGAGGAGGGACGACGGTGGACTTCAAGCAGCTCAAAGCGTTGGTGACGGTCGCCGAGGTCGGCAGCGTGACCCGCGCGGCCGACCTGCTGCACCTGGTCCAGCCCGCGGTCACCCGGCAGATCCGCACCCTGGAGCAGGAGCTGGGCGTGCCGTTGTTCGAGCGGACCCGGCACGGGATGCGGCCGACCGAAGCCGGCGCGACGCTGGTCGAGCGTGCCCGCCGCGCCCTCACCGAACTCGACCGGGCCCGGGCCGAGCTGGCCCCGAAACCCGGGGTGGTCACCGGGATCGTCACGGTCGGCCTGCTGGAGAGCGCCGCCGAACGGCTCGCCGCGCCGCTGACGACGGCCGTGCTGCGCGAGCATCCGGGGATCGAGCTGCGGCTGCTCACCGCGTACTCGGGACATCTCCAGCGATGGATCGACGACGGCGACGTCGATCTGAGCCTGCTCTACAACCTGACCAGCACGCCGTCGCTCAACGTCCGCCCGTTGGTCCGTGAACGACTGTGGGCGGTCGCTCCCCCCTCGGACGGGCTGGATCCCGCGCGGGCCGTCCCGTTCGCCGAAGTGGCCGCGCATCCGCTGGTCATGCCGTCCGAGGGGCACGCGCTGCGCACCCTCATCGACGGCGCGGCCCGCGAGGCGGGGGCCGAGGCGGAGGTCACCGTGCAGACCAACTCCATGACGTTGCAGAAACGCCTGGTGCTCGGCGGGCACGGCTGGACGATCCTGCCCGGCATCGGCATCGCCGCGGACGTCGCCGACGGCACCCTGAGCGCGGCTCCGGTGTGCGAACCGGAGGTCTGGCGCACCGTCGTCCTCGGCACACCCCGGACCGGACGGGTCACGCCCGCCGTCGACACCGTCGCGCGAGCGCTGGTCCAGCAGATCCACCGGACCGTGCGCGAGGGCGAATGGCCCTCGGCGCGGCTCTGGGAAGACCGAACAGGAGAAGAATGACCACGCTCCCCCGCACCGGGCACGCCGTCGCCACCGACGGCACCCGGCTGGCCTACCAGTGGCGCGGCACGAGCAGGCCGCTCGTGCTGCTGGCCGGGCAGGCGAACGACCACACCTGGTGGGATCGCACGCGTGGGGACTTCCCGAGCACGATCACCATGGACTACCGCGGTACCGGAGCCAGCGACGCGCCTGATTCCGCTTACTCGACAACGGGTTTCGCGGACGATGTGATCGCGGTCCTGGACGCGCTCGACGTCGCCGAAGCGGACGTCTACGGCACCTCGATGGGCGGCCGCGTCGCGCAATGGGTCGCGGCGCGGTATCCAGACCGGGTGCGACGGCTCGTCCTCGGCTGCACCTCGCCGGGCGGCACGCACGGTGTCGAGCGGTCGAACGACGTGCGGCTGGCGCTGGCCCGGCGGTCCTCCGTGGAGGCACGGGAGACGCTGGAAGACCTGATGTACACACCTGCCTGGCGGGCGGCGAATCCGGGACCGTATCGAGTGCTGGGGGCGCACGGTATGCCGCCGCACGCGGTGCGCGGGCATCTCGTCGCGAGCAACACCCATGACGCCTGGGACGTCCTTCCGGAGATCACCGCGCCCACCCTGGTCCTCCACGGCGACGACGACCTGCTGGCACCGCCGCCGAACGCGCCACTGCTGACGGAACGGATTCCCGGCGCGCGCATGCATCTCTTCGCCGGGGCGCGGCACGCCTACTTCGACGAGTGCCGTCCAGAGGCGAGTGACCTGGTGAGCGACTTCCTGGAGTAGCAGCCGTACTCCATGCCGACCGGGTATGCGTCCATCGCGGATTTCTATTTCTCAACCGCAGGGATCACAGCTCATGATGGTCGGCATCCCGGACCGAAGGAGCTTCCCTTGCCGCACAAGAAACCCGGCGTCGTCGCGAACGTGGTCCGCGGTTGCCTAGGCAACCTGGTCGAGTGGTACGACTGGTTCGTTTACGCCTCGTTCAGCATCTACTTCGCGGCGAGTTTCTTCCCTGAGGGGAACCAGACGGCCCAGTTGCTGTCGACGGCTGTCGTGTTCGCGGTCGGCTTCCTGATGCGCCCGCTCGGCGGCTGGCTCCTGGGCCTCTACGCGGACAGGTTCGGCCGGCGGGCCGCGCTGACGCTGTCCGTGACGCTGATGAGCTTCGGTTCGCTGACCATCGCGATCACTCCCGGCTACGCGTCGATCGGCATCCTCGCGCCGGTGATCCTCGTGATCGCCAGGCTCGCGCAAGGACTGTCGGTCGGCGGCGAGTTCGGCTCGAGCGCGACCTACCTGTCCGAGATCGCCACCCCGGGGCGACGAGGGTTCTACTCGAGTTTCCAGTACGTCTCGATCACCGTCGGCCAGCTCGCGGCCCTCCTGGTGATGATCGTGATGCAGTCGCTGCTGACCGAGGCGCAGATGTACGACTGGGGCTGGCGGATCCCGTTCGTGCTCGGCGCGATCGCCGGACTCGTGGTCATGTACCTCCGCCGCAGCATGATGGAATCGGAACACTTCCAGCGCTCTTCGGCCGCCGGCTCGCGTCCCCGCGGCGGTCTGCGGGTCCTGCTGCGCTCGCACCGCCGCCAGGTCCTCGCCGTCCTCGGTCTCGCCATCGGCGGGACGGTGGCGTTCTACACCTTCACCAGCTACCTCCAGAAGTACATGGTGAACACGGCGGGAATCCCCAAACCGACCGCTTCGCTCATCGGTTTCGCCGCCCTGTTCCTGTTCCTCTTCATGCAGCCCGTCGCCGGCGCGCTGTCCGACCGCTTCGGCCGCCGTCCCGTCATGTTCGGCTTCTCCCTCGGCGGCATGCTCCTGACCGTGCCGATCATGACGCTCGTGGGCAGGACCCCGAACCCGTGGATCGCCTTCCTGCTCATGATCACCGCATTGGTGTTCCTCAGCGGCTACACGGCCCTGTCGGCGATCATCAAGGCGGAAATGTTCCCCACCAACGTCCGCGCCCTCGGCGTCGGCCTGCCGCACGCACTGGCGACCGCCGTCTTCGGCGGGCTTTCGGAGCCGATCGCTCTGGCTTTGAAGCAGGCCGGGCACGAGAGCGTGTTCTTCTGGTGGGTCACGGGGTGTGTCGCGCTGACTTTCGTGGCCACCTTGGTGGTGCGGGAGCCTTCACGGGAGTCCGCTTTGGAGGTTTCCGTGTTGCCTGCTCGGGATTCTGTAGCACGGTGAGGTTTCCAGGGATTAGAGGGAATAATGGCGCCATGCGGAAACTGATCTACGGCATGAATCTGAGCCTGGACGGCTACATCGCCACACCCGACGGTGACCTTGGCTGGGGCGTGTCGAGTGACGAATTGTTCCAGTGGTGGCTCGAGCAGGAGCAGGCCATCGACCTGTTCCTGTACGGGCGCAGGCTGTGGGAGACGATGAGTTCCCACTGGCCGACAGGTGACCGGCAGCCGGACGCCACTCCGGCGCAGATCGAGTTCGCGCGGAACTGGCGGGACACGCCGAAGGTGCTGTTCTCCTCCTCCAAAGGCGACAAGGCCGACTGGAACACCCGCGTCGTGACCGGCGACGCGATCGCCGAGATCACCCGGCTCAAGGCCGAGGACGGCGGGCCGATGAGGGTCGGCGGTGCGGCGCTGGCCGGGGCGGCCATGCGGGCCGGGCTGGTCGATGAATACGAGATCGTCACCCATCCCGTTCTGGTGGGCGGCGGCACGCCGTTCTTCACCACGTTTGACAGCCGGGTGAACCTGAGCCTGGTCGAGACGCGGACGTTTCCCGGCGGGATGGTCATGACCAGGTACGAGCGGCGTTGAGTGGCCGATTTTCGGCAATGGGCTCAGAACGGTGGTGATTCGTCGTCCGGGTCTGCTGCCGGGCGGGGTTCGCGCAGGGGCGGTGGTGAGCTGTCGTAGCGCTGCCCGGTCGGGGTGGTGATGGTGAGGGTGCCATCGGGCGCGAGGTGGTAGATCCAGCCGGGTCAGCGCCTTGGCCGTCGACACCAGGGCCGAGGCACGACCGTCCACAAGAGACAACGCGAGCGCCACCTCCTGCACGACACTGGGCGCGTCATCACGATGACGGGAAACCTGCGCGATCGCACGGAACCGGATCGCCTCCAGTAGCGCGATATCCGCCGACGCCTCTTTCGCGATCGCCACACAGGCCTCGTCGCCGAGACGGCGAGTATCGATTTTTTCCTTAGGGGAAGCCAAAAAGGCCGAGTTCGAGTCCACGCGAAGAACGGTACAAGCACCCACCGACAATTCCGGCCCGCCAGAACCCAGGCGGCCGCCGCCGATTTCCGGCGACGCTCAATCCAAGTCGAGCAACCCCTGGGCGCCGTTCTCCAGCCGCCGCGCGTATTTCTCCGACCGCGGAAGCATGGTTTTCTCATATGCCGCAACAGCTTCACCGACACTCGAAGAACCCGCCACCGCGAGTGCGAGTTCGCGGGCGTCGAGCATGGCCAGATTCACGCCGACGCCGAGCGGCGGCATCAGGTGGGCGGCATCGCCGAGCAAGGTCACCGACGGCGTGTGCTCCCAGGTGTGCGGAACCGGCAGAACGTACAGCGGACGATCCACATAGGGCCCGTCGTTGTCGGTGACCATCCGAAGCATCGACGGCGACCAGGAGGAGAACGCGTCGAGCAGCCGGGCGCGGATCCCTGAAGTACCAAGGGAACCGACCCAGTCCGCGGGCAGACGTTGAATCACGTAGACCCGGATGTGGTCACCGCTGTTGCGCTGGGCGAAAAGGCAGCGGTCACCGTCGGCCGCCATCGCGCTGCCCTGGCCGACGAGCGCGGAGAGTTCAGGGTGCGCGTTCTCGACGTCGTCGAACCAGGCTTCCAGGAAGGTGATCCCGGCGTACCCGGGCACCGCCGCCGACACCGCCGGCCGGACCCGCGACCACGCGCCGTCGGCGCCGATGACCAGATCCGTCTCGACGGTCGTCCCGTCGGCGAACCTCAGCCGCCCGGGCAGCTCGACACTCTCCAAGACGGAGCCCCACTTCACGGTGCCCGGTTCCAGCGAGTCCAGCAGCAGGCCGCGCAACTGCCCCCGATCGATCTCCGGCTTGAACATCTCCCCCTCGGCCGGGACGTGGTGTTCCACGAGGTTTCCGGCGGGATCGAGCTTGCGCATCTCCTGCCCTTCCGGCCGGGCGAGCGCGAGGAACTCGTCGAGCAGGCCGGCTTCGCGCAGGGCCAGCTGTCCGTCGTCCGCGTGCAGGTCGAGGGTTCCGCCCTGATTACGGGCCCGAGGATGTGGATCGCGGTCGTAGACCGTCACGGGGATGCCGTGCCTTTGCAGGATGCGGGCGCAGGTCAGGCCGCCGGGGCCCGCACCGATGATGCTGATCGTCATGCGTCCAGAAAAGCAGAACGAGTTAAAAAGTGCAACGAGTCAACTTAGTGACTGTGACAACTCATGGGGTACAGTGCGCTCATGGAGACACCGGGACGGCGTGAACGCAAGAAGGCGGCCACCCGCCAGGCCTTGGCGGACGCCGCCTTGAAACTGTTCCTGGAGCGGGGCTACGACCAGGTGAGCATCCGCGACATCGCCGAGGCGGCCGACGTGTCGACCACGACGCTGTTCAAGCATTTCCCCGGCAAGGAAGCCCTGGTCTTCGACGACGCCCAGGACCGCGAGGCCAACCTGATCGCCGCCGTGCGAGACCGCGAAGCGGGGCAGAGCGTTGTCGAGGCTCTACGCGAGTACGTGCTCGCCACGTGGCTTCCGCTCACGGCTCATCCCCAGTACCCCGAATTCACCGCGCTCGTGAGCGGCACCCCCGCCCTTCAGGAGTACGGCGAACGCATGTGGACCCGGCACGCCGCCGCTCTCGGCGCCGCCATCGCCGAAGACGCCGGCGTGGATCCCGACGACACGGCCTCCCGCGCGCTGGCGCGCTTCGTTCTGGACATTCCCGCGCTCACCCGCGGCAGGGAAGATCCCCGGAAGGCTGTCGAGGAGATCTTCGACCTTCTCGCCAACGGCTGGCGCTAGTCCTCTTCGGACGCCGGACGAGAGCCGCGCAGTGAGCCTGGGTGTGCCTTGGCGGACGGGTCGTTGCGGGTTTTGAGCAGGCTCGCCACCGTCACCACGACGAGGATGCCGATGATCACCGCGAGGCTGACCGGCGTCGAGATCTCCGGAACGTTCTCGTCGATGTCGACATGGGCCCAGTGCAGGATCAGCTTGATCCCGATGAAGCCGAGGATCACCGCGAGCCCGGCCGACAGGTACACCAGCCGGTCGAGCAGGCCCTTCACCAGGAAGTACAGCGCACGCAGGCCCAGCAGCGCGAAGGCGTTGGCGGCGAAGACCAGGTACGGCTCGTCGGTCACCCCGAAGACGGCGGGGATCGAGTCCAGCGCGAACAGCAGGTCGATCCCGCCGATCGCGAGCAGCACCACCACCAGCGGCGTGCCCACCCGCTTGCCTTCGAGCCGGGTGAACAGCTTGCCGCCGTCGTAATCCTGCGAAAGCGGCAGCAGACGGCGCGCGGTCCGCACGACCACGTTGTTCTCGACGTCCGGATCCTCGTCCCGGTGCCGGAACAGCTGGATCCCGGTGTAGATCAGCAGCAGCCCGAACAACAGGAACATGAAGGAGAACAGCGAAAGCAGCGTGGCACCCAGCGCGATGAAGATCGCGCGCATGATCAGCGCGACGACGATGCCGAACGTGAGCACCTTGTGCTGATGTTCCTCGGGTACCGCGAAGGTGCTCATGATGATCACGAAGACGAAGAGGTTGTCGACCGACAGGCTCTTCTCCACGATGTAACCCGCGAAGTACTGCTGCCCGAAGTCGCCGCCGTGCGCCAGCGTCAGCCAGACGCCGAACGCCACCGCGACCAGGATGTAGCCGATCGACCAGGCCACCGCTTCGCCGAAGCCGACCTTGTGCGGGCGCACCGCCGCGAGGATGAGGTCGAGGGCCAGCAGCCCGAGTATCAGCCCGATCGTGAGGGTCCAGGTGAGGCCATCGATCTGGAGCATCCGGACCCTGTCTTTCGTTCGGCGGCAGGTGCCAAGATCTTAAGGGGGACTTCCCCACTCCGCATGCGCATGACCCGGCGCCGCGTCCAGCAGCGCGGCGAGCACGGTCTTGATCAGCGGGTGGTCCGCGCTCCCCCGCCGGACGGCGGCGAACACGCGGCGCAGCGGCGGCTCACCCCGCAAGGGGATGGCGACCGATCCGGGGACGGCGGTGAAGGCGTTGCGCGGCACCAAGGCCACGCCCTCCCCCGCGGCGACCAGGGTGGTGATCGCGTGGAAATCGTCGGAGACGTGCCGGATCCCGGGATTGGCACAGACGATCATCAGCACGTCGCGGCAGGGATTGCCGGGTTTCGGGGCGATCCAGTCGTCGTCGGCGAGTTCCTCGATGTCCACTTCGGACGAACCGGCGAGCCGGTGCGCGGTGGGCAGCACGACGTCGAACGGCTCCACGTACAGCGGGAACCGGGTGAGCCTGCTTTCATCCGTCCGTGGCGAGAGCCGGTATTCCTCGGTGATCGCCAGATCGACCTCGCCTTCGAGCAGCAGCGGGATGCTCGCGTGCCCCTCGACGTCCTGCACCTGTATGGAGACGCCGGGGGAATCGGAGCGCAGTGACGCGATGGCCGGTGCGACGACCATGGTGATCGCGGAGGCGAAACTCGCCAGCCGCACCATCCCCCGCACCCCCGAATCGAGCGCGGCCAGGGTGGCGTGCGCCCGTTCGAGTTCGGCGGCGACGGCGTTGGCGTGCACCACCATCAGTTCGCCGGCGGAGGTCAGCGAGACCCGCCTGCCCCACCGGCGGAGCAGCTGCTGGCCGCACTCGGCTTCGAGGGCGGCCAGCTGCTGGGAAACCGCGGACGGCGTCAGGTGCAACGCCTGTCCCGCCGCCGTCACGGTGCCGTGGTCGGCGAGGGCGCGCAGCACACGCAGCCGTCGCGGATCGATCATCCCTCCATCATGGACCTCGCAGCCACGAACGCGTCGACGGCCCGGTCGACGTCCTCCGTCGAATGCGCGGCCGACATCTGCGTCCGGATCCGGGCCTTGCCGTGCGGCACCACCGGGTACGAGAACCCGACCACGTAGATGCCCTGGTCGAGCAGCAGATCCGCCATCTTGCCCGCCTGGGCGGCGTCCCCGATCATCACCGGGATGATGGGGTGCTCACCCGGGAGCAGGTCGAAGCCCGCCTCGGTCATCCGACGGCGGAAGAGCTCGGTGTTGGCGCGCAGCTTGGTCAGCAGTTCGCTCGACTCGCCCAGCAGTTCCAGCGTGGCGAGCGCGGCCGCAGTGATCGACGGCGCCAGCGAGTTCGAGAACAGGTACGGCCGCGAACGCTGGCGCAGCATCTCGACGATCTCCGCGCGGCCCGAGGTGTAGCCGCCGCTCGCCCCGCCGAGTGCCTTGCCGAGGGTGCCGGTGAGGACGTCGACCTTGTCCTGCACCCCGAAGAGCTCGGGCGTACCGCGACCGGTCGGACCGGTGAAGCCGACTGCGTGCGAGTCGTCCACCATCACCAGCGCGTCGTAGCGCTCGGCCAGCTCGCAGATCTCGTCGAGCGGCGCGAGGTAGCCGTCCATCGAGAACACGCCGTCGGTGGCGATCATCCGGTACCGCGCGCCCGACGCCTCCTTGAGCCGCGCCTCCAGGTCAGCGACGTCGCGGTTGCGGTAGCGCATCCGCTTCGCCTTGCACAGCCGGACGCCGTCGATGATCGACGCGTGGTTGAGCTCGTCGGAGATGATGACGTCCTGGTCGGTCAGCAGCGTCTCGAAGAGCCCGGCGTTGGCGTCGAAACAGGAGCTGTAGAGGATCGTGTCCTCGGTGCCGAGGAACTCCGACAGCTTCGCTTCGAGCTCCTTGTGCGGCTGCTGGGTCCCGCAGATGAACCGCACCGACGCCATGCCGAAGCCCCAGCGGTCCAGGGCCTCCTGGGCGGCCTTGATCAGCTTGGGGTGGTCGGCGAGACCGAGGTAGTTGTTGGCGCAGAAGTTGAGGACGTCGCCGCCGGCGACGCTGACCGAAGCCCGTTGCGGCCCCTGGATCACCCGCTCGCCCTTGTACAGCCCGGCTTCCCGGATCTCGGCGAGCCCGGCCTTGAGGTCGTCGCGCATCGCGCCGTACATCAGTTCTCCGTCCAATCCAGGATGACCTTGCCGCAACGGCCTTCCCGCGCCGTCGCGAACGCCTTCTCGTACTCGGTGTAGCCGAACCGGTGGGTGATCACCGGCGAGATGTCGAGCCCGGCCTGCAGCAGCACGGACATCGAGTACCACGTCTCGAACATCTCGCGTCCGTAGATCCCCTTGAGCTGGATCATCTTCAGCACCACGGACGCGATGTCGACGGACACGTCGGAGGCGGGCAGGCCGAGCAGCGCGATACGGCCGCCGTGCGACATGTTCGAGATCATGTCGCGCAGCGCCTCGGGCCGCCCGCTCATCTCCATTCCGACGTCGAAGCCTTCGGCCATGCCGAGCCGTTCCTGCGCGTCGGCGATCGTCGAGGAGGAGACGTCGAGCGCGAGGTCGACGCCGACCTTGCGGGCCAGCTCCAGGCGGTGCTCGCTGACGTCGGTGACGACGACGTTGCGCGCGCCGGCGTGGCGGGCGATCGCGGCGGCCATGATGCCGATCGGGCCGGCGCCGGTGACCAGCACGTCCTCCCCGATGACGGGGAAGGACAGCGCGGTGTGCACGGCGTTGCCGAGCGGGTCGAAGATCGCGGCGATGTCGAGGTCGACCTCGGTCCGGTGCACCCAGGCGTTCTGCTCGGGCAGGACGGCGTACTGCGCGAACGCGCCGTCGGTGTGCACGCCGAGGCCCTTGGTCCGGGCGCAGAGGTGACGCCGTCCGGCCTTGCAGTTGCGGCAGCTCCCGCAGACCAGATGCCCCTCGCCGCTGACCAGGTCGCCCACCTTGACCGTCGTCACCGACCGGCCGATCTCGACCACCTCGCCGACGAACTCGTGCCCGACGACCAGCGGCGCGGCGATGGTGCGCGCCGCCCAGTCGTCCCAGGAGTCGATGTGCAGATCCGTGCCGCAGATCCCGGCGCGCAGCACGCGGACGGCGACGTCGCCGGGGCCGACCGCGGGGTCCGGAACGTCGGTGAGTTCCAGCCCGGGTGCTCGGTCGGCTTTGACCAATGCCTTCATGGCGCGAAGTCTGGCGCGACGGCGCTGTTCAGTCCATCGCGAGTTTCTGAAATCCCTCGTTAGCGTGTCTTCACAAGGACGAGTACCAGCGCGCCGCCACCTTCGGATGAGAACGAAGCCACCCGATCAAGGCGTTCTCCCCGTAGGAGGCGAGCAACGGGTTGTCCGCGTCCTGGCTGATCCCGCGCGCGGCCGCGGCCAGTTCGGCGGGCAGTTCCACCGGCTCGACGACGGCGTCGAGCCGAGGCGCGAGGAAGAACGGCACCGAGTAGCGGTCCACCCCGGCGGGCGGGCTGAGCACCCGGTGCCGGGTCGCCCGCAGGTAACCCTGGGTCGCGATCTCCAGCATCTCGCCGATGTTGACCACGAAACCGCCCGGGACCGGCACGGCGTCGATCCAGCCGCCGTCGTCGTCCTGCACCTGGAGGCCGCCGATCTCGTCCTGCTGAAGCAAGGCGAGGTAGCCGTAGTCCTTGTGCGAGCCGACGCCCTGCTCCTCGTCGGCGGCGGGCCTCGGCGGATAGTGGACGATCTTCAGATGAGTGGCGGCCTCCTCGTCGAACCACGTGTCGAAATAGCCCTCGTCCTGGCCGAGGCTCGCCGCGAGCGCCCGGAGCACTTCCCGGCTCACCCGCAGTGCCTCCGCCTGCCACGCCAGCGTGGTCTCGCGCAGTTCGGGTAGCGCGCCGGGCCACTGGTTCGGGCCGATCAGCCGGATCCACGCCGGATCACCGGGCGCGGGCTCGACGGCTTCGCGTTCCGGGCCGACGTCGATCTGCTCCCGCCAGTCACGGGAACCGCCGGTGTACTCGTTCCCGGTCTTGGTGTAGCCCCGGAACTGCGGGGACTCGATGTTCTCGATCGCGAGCTTGTCCGCGTCGGGCAACGCGAAGAAGCGGCGGGCCACCGAGAAGATCGCTTCGGTCAGCTCCGACGGCACACCGTGCCCGACGACGTAGAAGAACCCGACCTCCCGGGCCGCCCGGCGCAGGTCGGTGAGGAACGCCTCACGGTCACTGGGATCGCGGAAGCGTGAGAGATCGATTACGGGCAAGGTCGTCATGCGAACCTCCTTCACTGGCTTCGGCGGTTTCGGGAACGCGAACCACCACGAAGTCGGGCCGGGGCGCCAGTTCGAAACCGATCGACAGGTAGAGCCGAATGGCCGCGGTGTTCCCCGCCGCCGCGTGCATCATCGGCCGTTCGCCCCTGCCCCGGATTCCCGCCGCCACCGCGCGGACCAGGCGGGTCGCGAGTCCCTGGCCGCGATACGCCGGGTCCGTGCAGACGGCGCTGATCTCGGTCCAGCCGGGCGGGTGCAGCCGCTCCCCCGCCATCGCGATCAGCTCGCCGCCACGCCGGATTCCCAGATATGTCCCCAATTCGACGGTCCGTTTCCGGAACGGACCGGGTCTGGTCCGCGCGACGAGGTCGAGCATCTCCGGGACGTCGTCCGGTCCCAGCAGGACGGCTTCGGAATCTTCGGCGGCTTCGAGCGCGACGTCGACCAGCCTGACCCCGGCGATCCTGTCGACGACTTCCCACCCCGCCGGGACGGGCAGCGAGCTGTGGACGGTGACCGTCTCGCCCGGGCTCGCCAAGGCGGCGACGTCCGCCCAGACGCCGTCGTCCGGTTCGGGCGGCAGGGCGAGGAAGGGCGCGACGTCCGCCTGGTAGCGCAGCACCTGGCCAGAACGTTCGGCGAAGCGGGCGTGCGGCCCGGTCAGCGATGCCCAGACCGGGTCGTCGAAAGGGGTGACCATGACCGCTGCGACAGCGGCGGGCCGGCTTTCATTCCCGCTCCCACATCCTGAACACGCGTGCGCGACACCGGTCCGGCCGTTAACTCTCGAAACACCTGGACGAGAGGCGGTATGCGATGACTTCCCGGACTGCCGGTGGCCCGGTGCGCCTCGCGGTCGAACTCGACGGCGACGGCTCGCACCCCGCGGCGGGGCTCGGCGACGAGCGCCCGCCCGCCGAACGCCTGAGCCCGCGTGCATTGGTGGGCCTCGTCCTCGCGGCCGAGATCGCGGGGTTCGCCCTGGTCACCTTCGACGATTCGCCGCTGCCGCCCCCGAACGGTTTCCGGCCGGAAGCGCTCGGCCGGGCCGCTTACGTGGCCACGCGGACCAACCGGATCGGTCTCGGGGCCACCGCGCACGTGACCACCACCGAACCGTTCCACGTCGCCACGCAGCTGGCGAGTCTCGACCACGCCTCGCACGGCCGCGCCGCCTGGCTGGTCGGCGCGGCCAACAGCCCGGACGCCCTCGCCACCATCGGCACCGGTCCCCTTGAGCCGGCCGGGCTGAGCCGCGAGGTCACCGACGTCGTCGACGTGGTCCGGCGGCTCTGGGACTCATGGGAGGACGACGCCGTCATCAAGGACGCCGCGACCGGCCGCTACCTGGATCCCGGCAAGGTCCACCACGTCGACTTCGAGGGCGCGGCGTTCTCGATCAAGGGGCCGCTGATCACCCCCAGGCCGCCGCAGGGCCTGCCGGTCGTGATCGCCCCCGAGCGGTTGCTGGAGGCGGCGCGGCCCGACGTCGTGCTGATCGGCGGGAGCGGGCTCGACGATCTCCGCCGCCGGGCGCACCACGCCAAGGAATCCGGCACACCGCGCGTCTTCGCCGAAGTCGAGGTCCTGCTGAACGCGGCGGAGACGGCCGAGAAGCGGTTGCGGCGGCTCGACTCGTCGATCCGCTGGGAGCACACCGAACGGCTGCGCTACACCGGATCCACCGACGGCCTCACCGATCTGCTGGCCTGGCTGGGCACCGTCGTCGACGGTGTCCGCCTGCATCCGGCGGTGGTGGCGACCGATCTACCGCCGCTGCTCGAAACCGTGCTCCCGAGACTCCGGGCCCAAAGGGCGCTGAGCGTGCCCGAGCCGGGGACGACCCTGCGCGCGGCACTCGGCCTGCCCCGCCCCGCCAACCGTTTCGCCGCTTCGAAGGGATGACCGTGAGCGAAGCAGATCCGCGGCTGCACCTCGGCGTGTTCTACGTCGGCGTCGGCTCCCAATACCTGTGGGACGACCCGTCGAACGGGGCGCACACCGAGATCGAAACCTACGTCTCGGTGGCACGGACCCTGGAACGCGGTCTGTTCGACGCGTTCTTCCTCGGCGACGGCCAGCGCGTCCGCGAGAACCGGGGGCGGATCCTCGCCCTCGACGTCGCCGGACGGCCCGACGCGATCACCCAGCTTTCGGCCCTCGCCGCGGCCACCGAGCACATCGGCCTCGTCGCCACGCAGAACACCACCTACAACTTCCCCGCCGACCTCGCCCGTCGTCTGTCCACACTGGACTTCCTGTCCGGGGGCCGGGCGGGCTGGAACATCGTCACCACCGACAACGCCTGGACGGGCGCCAACTTCCGCCGAGGGGGCTGGCTCGACCACGAACTCCGCTACGACCGGGCGGACCAGTTCGTCGAGGCGGCCTCGGCGCTGTGGGCGGGTGACGGCGCCGTGGTCGAGCGGCGGACCGACCTCGTCGGGCTGCGCGCCAAGGCGACGGTCCCCCGCAGTCCGCAGGGACGGCCGGTGCTGTTCCAGGCCGGCGATTCCCCCGGCGGTCGCGAACTCGCCGCGAAGCACGCCGACGTCGTCTTCTCCGCCAACACCGCCTACGACAAGGCGATCGCCTACGCGACCGATCTCCGGGCGAGACTGGCCAAGCACGGACGGCCCGCCGACGCCGTGCGGATCCTGCCCGGTGCCACGGTGGTCATCGGCGACACCCCGGCCGACGCGGGCGAACGCAGCGAGGACATCCGGCGGCGGCAGCTCAACCCGCAACGCGCCGTCTCGTTCCTGGAGCAGTACTGGGGCCGTGATCTGTCGGACTACGACCCGCACGGCCCGCTGCCGGACGTCGAGCCGACCGAGGACGAACTGGATCCCTCACGCGGCACCCTCTCCGTCGAGCACCGGACCGGCAAACTCGACCGGATCCGGCAGTGGCGCGAACTCGCCGAAAGCAAGAATCTGTCGATCCACCAACTGGTCCTGGAGGTCCAGCCGCGCGAGCACTCCTTCGTAGGCACGCCGGGGCAGATCGCGGACGAATGGGCCCGCTACGTCCGGAACCGCGCCGTCGACGGTTTCAACATCAGCCCGCATCTGGTCCCCGCGTCGCTGGACGACATCGTCGACAAGCTGGTGCCGGAACTCCAGGACCGAGGGATCTACCGCACCGGGTACGAGGGCACGACGCTGCGCGAGCACCTGGAGCTGCCGGAGTTACCCGGAGACTGACCCTCAGGAGCCGGCCGTCATCGCGAGATCGGCGCCGGGGTTCGGCCCGAACCAGTCGAGGCAGACGACCATGGCGTCGTCGGCGGCCGGACCGCCGCCGCGGTGCTCGCCCAGTTCGGCGAGAACAGCCCTCGGCACGTGCGCCGCCGGCAGGTCGGCGGTCGCGACGACGGCCTCGACGAGTTCACGGTCACCGTAGAGCTCGCCGTGCGGGCCCGCCACGCCGTAGACGCCGTCGCTCACGAACACGTAGCGGTCGCCGGGCACCGCTTGCAGGCGCTCGACGGTGTACGACGTGTCTTCGAAAGTGCCGAGCGGCAGTTGCTCGTCGAAGGCGATCCGTTCGGTCTTGCCGTCGCGGAACCGCCACAGGCGGGGCGATCCGGCGTCGACGGCGTCGATCGCGCCGGTGGCGAGGTCGAATTCCAGCAGCAGGGTCGCGACGTGCTCCTGACCCCGGTACTGGGCGTACAAGGCCTGGTCGGCGAGCTCGGCCTGGGCGTCGAGCGGGATCCCGGCGCGCCGGGCGTTGCGGAGCGCGTTGACGGCGAGGTTGGTCAGCAGCGCCGCGCCCGCCCCGTCCCCCATGCCGTTGACCAGCGTGACCGACAGTTTGCGTGCCGAGGCCGACCAGTCGAAGCAGTCGCCGTAGATGGCGTACGCGGGTTCGAGCTGCCCGCCGAGGGCGAACTCGGGGCGGGCGCACGCGCGGCCGGGCAGCAGCTGCCACTGCATCTCGGCCGCGAGGGTGAGCCGGGACGACCGGCGCGCCTGCACGTAGAGGTCGGTGTCGCGGTCGGCGACGAAGACCTCGTGCGCGAGCGCCTCGGCGAACCGGCCGAGTTCCGCCCACACGGGCGGTTCCTGGTCTTCGGGGAGCGTGACGACGAGGACGCCGAACCGGTCTCCGCGCACGGAGACCGGGAGGTGGGCGCGGACGCCTTCCTCGGCGGTCTCGAAGGTCGCGCACTGCGTGGTGAAGGCTTCGCCCGCCATCGTGTCCGCCACCGGCACCGGGTCGGTGGTGTACGGCAGCACGGTCACCCGCCGCAGTTCGGCGAGGCCGTAGTCGGCCATCAGCAGGTCGACGGCCACGGCGTCGAAGTGTTCCCGCAACGCCGAGCGCAATCCGTCGAGCAGCTGATGCGGCTGGACGCCTCTCAGGATCCGCTCGACAGCCAGGGATCTGTCCACTTTCGCCTCCCGCACCGGGCCGGGCGGGCCGGCCGATGGGCGTACCGCGACCAGCTGAGCTGACAGTTCAGCATAAGGATGCGAGAGTGGGTGTCGTGAATCGGTCCTCTGAGCCCCTCGGCACCGAAACGGTGGCGGCAGTGGTGACCGAGACGGCCGAGTTGCTCGAGATCATGTTCGAACGCGCCCGTGAGGCGTCACCGCGTCCGCTGTCGACGTCCCAGGTCCGGGCGGTCGTGGCGCTCGACCACCACGACGGCTTGAACCTGCGCGCGCTCGCCGAGCTGCTCGGCTCGACCCCGCCGCTGGTGAGCCGCCTCTGCGATCGGCTGGAGGCAGTCGGCTTCGTCGACAGGCTGCCCGGTACGCACAGCCGCCGTGAACTCACCCTGCGGCTCAGCGACCGGGGCCGCGCCTACCTGCGTGACCTGCGGGCACGCCGCCGCGAAAGCCTGGAGTCGGTGCTGGGGAAGCTCAGCCCCGAGGCCAAGGCCGCGCTCGCCACGGGGCTCCGCGAGTTCCGCGAGGCCGCCGCGGAGTTCTGACGCCCGCACGGTGTCCGTGTCACCACTGGAGTAGGGTCACTGTTGTCATATGACAACAATGATCTCTGGAGGTGCGGGTGCAGGCGACCGACGACTCCGCCGTCCGGGACCTGCTTTCGCGGATCTTCGACGCCGGCCAGGACGACCTGGTCGACGACTGGGTCCGATGGCAGCTGACCGACTCGCCCGCCTGGACCGGTGAGCAGGAGCTGCGCCGCGAGGCCAAGGAACTGCTCGACGCGCTGCGCGGGGCCCTCGACACCGAGCTGCGCCTGGAACGGATCGTCGACCGCGACGAGGCAGTCCGTGCCGCACTGCGGGGCCTGTCCGAACGGCGGGCCCGCGCCGGTGCCGCGCCGACGTCCACCGCCATGGCGATCCTCGGTCTCAAGCGCACCACCCTCGCCGCCCTCGAACACCACACCGGCGACCCCGAGGTCCGCTACCGGGCTTCCTTGCAGGTCAACGGGTTCCTCGACGCCGCCAGCCTGCTGACGTTCTCGGTGTACGTCGAAGGCCGGGAGGAGATCATCCGGCGGCAGCACCAGCAGATGCTGGAACTGTCCACCCCGGTGGTGCGGCTGTGGCGCCAGGTGCTGGCCGTCCCCCTGATCGGCACCCTCGACAGCTCCCGCACCCAGGTGGTGATGAACAGCCTCCTGGAGGCGATCCAGACCTACGAGGCCAGGGTGGCGATCATCGACATCACCGGCGTGTCCACAGTGGACACGGCGGTGGCGCAGCACCTCCTGCAGACGGTCAGCGCGGTCCGGCTCATGGGGGCGGAATGCCTCATCAGCGGTGTCCGGCCGTCGATCGCGCAGACCGTCACCCAGCTCGGCATCGACCTGTCGCACATCGAGACGCGCGGATCGCTCGCCGACGCGCTGGCCACGGCGATGCGGCTGATCGGCGACCGCACCCGGCCCGGCGTGGTGACCGGGTGAACCCGCGCGCGGGTCTGCCGATCCTGCGGCTCGGGGACATCCTGATCAGCGGGCTGCTCAGCGACCTCGACGACACCACCGCGCTCCAGTTCACCGACGAGCTCACCGCCCGGATCTCCGACGAGGAGATCCGCGGGGTCATCCTCGACATCTCCCGGCTGGAGATCATCGACTCGTTCGTCGCGCGGGTGCTGATGGAACTGGCCGCCACCGGCCGTCTCCTGGGTGCCCGGATGATCGTCGCCGGGATGCGCCCGGCCGTCGCGATCACGCTGTCCGAACTGGGGCTGGGGCTCACCGGCGTCCAGACCGCGCTCAACGCGGAACAGGCGATGGAACTCCTGGGATGGCGACGTCCCGCCGAGGCCGCCGAAGAGGCGCCTCGTGCTTCCTGACGAGCTCACCGCCCCCGAAGCGCGCGAACACGCCGTGCGCGCCGAAGAGGATCTGCTCACCGCCCGGCACGCGGTCCGGGCCGATGCCGTCGCGGCCGGTTTCTCGATCGTCGACCAGACGAAGATCGTGACCGCCGCCAGCGAACTCGTCCGCAACGCCTACATCCACGGTGGTGGCGGCACGATGACCATCGCCCCGGTGCGGGACCTCCGGGGGCGGGTGGGGATCGCCCTGTCCGTCCGTGACGAAGGCCCCGGCATCGAGGACGTCGAACTGGCCATGACCGACGGGTTCAGCACCGGCGCCGGGCTCGGGCACGGCCTCGGCGGCACCCGGCGGCTGGTCGACGAGTTCACCATCGACACCACGCCCGGCGAGGGCACCACGGTCACGGTCGTCCGCTGGAAGCCATGACCGTCGTCGACGCGGCCCTCACCCGGCTGATCCACATCGACCACATCAGCGCGGTCTACGCCGCGACACGGGCCGCGCGCGAGGTCGCGGCCGAAGCGGGGCTTCCCGAAGTCCTCGCCGAACGCACCGCCGTCATCGCCTCGGAACTGGCGACCAATCTCGACAAGCACGCCGGCGACGGCGCCGTCTTCGTCCAGCGCTCGCTGGCCGGGCCGGGCGTGGAGGTCCACGCCGTGGACACCGGCCCGGGGATGGACGATCTGGCCCACTGGCGCGTCGACGGGAACACGACCACGGAGACGCTCGGCACCGGTCTCGGGGCCGTCGGCAGGCTCGCGACCGAGTTCCGCATCCGGTCCGCGGCGGGCGTCGGCACCGTCGCGGCCGCCAGGGTCCTCCCGCCCGGGCACCAGGGCACCGATGTCGCGCACGTCCGGCTTCCCCGCGAAGGCGAGGAAAGGTGCGGCGACGCGGTGGCCGTCTCGGCGATGCCCGGCGTCCGCACGGCCGTCGTCGTCGACGGGCTCGGCCACGGTCCCGCGGCGAGCGACGCCGCGGAAGCCGCGATCGCCGTGTTCCGCCGCGATCCGGACCGGGCGCTGCCGGAGCACCTGAACGCCATGCACCGGGCGTTGCGGCAGACCCGCGGCGCGGCGGTCGCGCTCGTCCGGCTTTCCGAACGCGGGCTCGAATTCTGCGGTGTCGGCAACGTCAGCGGTCTCGTGCTGACGCCCGGGCGGACACAGCCGTTGCTGAGCGTCCCCGGCGTCGTCGGCCTGACCCTGCCGCCCGTCCGGGTGCGGACGTTTCCCTTGACCGGGCACGAACTTCTCGTCCTGCACACCGACGGTATCGGCACCGCCTGGCGTGGTCCGGCCGCGCTCGGGCCGCTGCCCGCGACGGCGCTGTTCGCCGCGGACCTCGCCCACCGGCACCGCGACATTCGCGACGACGCCGCGTTGATCGCTTTCGGTCCGGGAAAGGGACTTCCGTGACCGACGCCGTCCGGTTGCGCCGCCACGTGCGCGAGGCTTGCGCGGCCGCCGGGGTCCCGGCCGACCAACGCGCGCGGCTGGTCCTCGCGGTGACCCTGCTCGCCGAGAACGGTCCCTCGCCGGAGCTTTCGACCGCCACGGCCGACGGCAAGCTGTCCGTCACGCTGAAGTCACCCCTCCCGGTCGGACAAGATCGGCGCAACACCCTCCCCCTGCTTCCCGCCGCCGGTGACGGCACGAGCCTGACCTGGCACCTCGACGCGGGTGACGGACCGGTCCCCGTCGCGGCCGACGACGAGACGGCCACCAGGGACGAGATGCTGGCGCTGGTCGCCCGCGCCGACGCGGTCGCCAAGGAGCAACGCGAGCTCAAACACGAACTGGCCGAGACGAACAGCGGCGTACTCGCGATGTACGTCGAACTGGAGGAACAGGACGAACAGCTCCGGAAAGCGCACGCGGTGATCTTCCGCGAACTGGAAGACGCGCTGCGCCCGCCGCCACCGCCTGCCGGGCCGTTCGAACTGGCCGTGCACTACGCGCCGAGCCAGCGGGATTCCCCGACCGGCGGCGATCTCTACGACTGGTTCGTGCTGCCCGACGGCTGCGTCCACCTCACCCTCGTCGACGCCGTCGGACATGGCGTCACCTCGACCCGGCACGCGCTGACCGTCACCCACGCGATCCGCACCCTGGCGCTGGAAGGCCATCCGTTCCGCGACCTGATCGGCCGGACCGCCCGCACGCTCGCGACGATCGAACCCGAACTGATGGCGACCGTGCTGCTGGCCCGGCTGGATCCGGCGACCGGCGACGTCACCTTCGCCAACGGCAGCCATCCCCGTCCGGTGCTGGTCACCGCGGCCGGTGCCACCGAACTTCTCGTCCCGGCGGTTTCGGGCCGGGGCGTCGGTTTCCCGGACCCCGGCAGCAAAAGCCTCGTCCACCGCACCCTCGCCGACGGCGACCTGCTCGTCGTCTACACCGACGGTCTCGTCGAGAGCCGCAAAGACTTCCAGGAAGGAGAAGAACGACTGCTCGCGGCCGCGCGGCGCAACGCCGGACGGCCCACCGCGGACATCCCGGACGCCCTCGCCACCGAGATGCTCGACATCGTGCTGCACGCCGACGACATCGTGGTCATCGCGATCCGGCACCGTCCGGGATACGGTGGCGCTTGATGAGGGACGACGCCGAGCGGGACGCAGCGGACGCCACGCTGCTCGACGCCTTCCGCGCCGGTGACATCACCGCCGGCGAAGCGCTCTTCCGGCGGCACGCCGAACCGCTCCGCCGGATCGCGGCGGGCTGGGTCGCCGAGCCCGCCGAACGGGACGACCTCGTGGCCGAGGCCTTCGTCCGCGTCCTGAGCGTCATCCGCGACGGCGGCGGCCCCCGGGAGAACCTCCGCCCCTATCTCGCGGTCACCATGCGCAACCTGGTGGCGAAATGGAGTCATCACCACAAACGGGTCGAGCTGTACGGCACGACCCCGGCGACCGAAGAGGCCGCCGGAGCCCTGGACGCGGAGGAACTCCTCATCCTCCGAGCGAACGCCCGGCTGGCGTGGACCGCCTACTGCGCGCTCCCCGGCCGCTGGCGGACCGTGTTGTGGCGGACCGAAGCCGAAGGCGACTCGCCGAAGGTGGTGGCCCCGCTGCTCGGGGTGTCCCCCAACGGCGCGTCCGTCCTGGCGCTGCGCGCCCGCGAAGGACTGCGCCAGGCCTTCTTGCAAGCACAGGTCCCCGAGACGGGAACGCCGTGCTGCCAGGAAGCCCGGCGCCGGATGGGCGCCTGGCTGCGCGGCGGGGTGCCGGGCCGCCGGGCTGACCTCATCGCCGGGCATCTGGCCGGCTGCGAACCTTGCCGGACCATCGCGACCCGGCTCGACGAGATCAACCGCGAGATGCCGCCGGGAGTCCGCGCGGTCTCAGCCTGACCGGGATCAGCCGGGCACCGGGGCACTCTCCCCCGCGATCCTCAGCGCTTCCACCAACTCGCGGTACAGCGTGTCGGTGGCGAGCAGGTGCTCGTGACCGCCGCTCGCCCGCACGCGGCCGTCCTCCATCACCACGATGGTGTCCGCGTCGATCACCGTGGACAGCCGGTGCGCCACGGTGACCACGGCGCCCTCGCGGGCCAGCCGCCGGATGCAGTCGTGGATCGCGCTCTCGGTCCGGCCGTCGACCTGCGCGGTCGCCTCGTCGAGCAGCACGACATCCGGGGTGCGCAGGATCGCCCTGGCCAAGGCGATCCGCTGGCGTTCCCCGCCGGACACCGACGTCGACGAGAGCGGAGTGTCCAGACCGTCGTCGAGTGCGGCGATCTTGTCGCTCAGCCGGACTTCGGCGAGTGCCCGCCGCACCTCTTCCTCGGTCGCGTCCGGATGGGTGAAGAGCAGGTTCTCCCGGATCGTGCCCGGCACGATCGGCGTCTCCTGCTCGACGTAGGCCAGCCGTTTCCGTACCTCCGCGTACGGCAGGTCCGCGTATTCGCGGCCGTCCAGCAGCAGTGAACCCGACCGCGGCGGCACGAACCGCATGATCAGCGACAGCATCGTGGTCTTGCCCGCGCCGGACGGCCCGACGATCGCGGTGTGCCCGCGTCTCGGGATCGTCAGCGAGACGTCCCGCAGCGCCGGATCGCCGCCGTAGCCCGCGGTCACCTCGCGCAGTTCCAGCACCGGGCCGTCCTGCGCACCCGCCGGCTCCGGCCGCGCGGACGCCTTGTCCTCTTCCACTTCCAGCGCGTCCATGTCCCGGATCCGGCCCGCCGCGGCGATCCCCGCCTGCAACGCGGTCATGTTCTGGCTCAGTTCGGTGATCGGCTCCATCAGCGCGAACGCGTACAACAGGAACGCGATGAGGCTCGACACTTCGAGCAGCCCCGCGCCGACGCGCCACGCTCCGAGGCCGAGGATCACCAGGATCGCGCCCTGGATCCCCGACCAGGCCACCACCCAGGCGATGGCCTGCCGCCGCACCGCGCGGACGCCGTGCACGGTGGCGGCCTCCGCGTCGACCAGGATCCGCTCGGACTGCCGGATTTCGGCGCGGCTGGCCTTCACCGTCCGGATCGCCCGCAGCGCGCCTTCCAGCACACCGCCGAGACGGCCGACCCGGTCCTGTGCCTTCTCCTGTTCCTTCGCGATGGCGGGCATGAGCCACGCGAACAACGCGATCACCACGAGCACCGCCGCCACCGTCGTCGCCAGCAGCACCGGGTCGAGCACGCTCATCAGCACCAAGGTGCCCGCGAGCATGACGACGCCGTTGATCAGGCCGATCACGCTGGACGACGCCGCCTCGCGCAGCAGCACCGTGTCCGAGGTGACGCGGGTGACCAGTTCCCCCGTGGGCCGCTGGGTGATCGCCGGGATGGTCGCGCGGAAGAACCGCCGCACCATCGATTCCCGCGCCTTCAGCACCACCCGCTCGCCGACCGTGCCGAGCAGGATCCACTGCGTCAGCCAGATCACCGAACCCACCAGCATCAGGCCGAGCAGCGCCAGCACCGGTCCGGCGAGCGACGCCGACGAACCGAGCGAGTCGAGCACCCATTTGGTGACCATGGGCGTGGCGAGACCGGTCGCGGAGCCGAGCAGGGCGAGTACCAGGCCGATCGCGAGTGCCCCCTTGTGCGGTCGCGCGAACGACCACAGCACCTTCCATCGTGGAGTGTTCATGGTTCTCAATGGAACACGCGTGTTCTAAAATCGTCAAACGAGTTCTATATCGGAGGGCGGGGTACGGTACCGGCCATGAGCGAAGGTGTGGTCACCGAGACGGGTGTCCGGGCGAGGACCCGGCGCGCGATCCTGGACGCGGCCATCGAGACGTTGACGAAGCAACCTGGCGCCACGCTGGCCGACATCGCGGCGGCGGCGAACGTCGGGCGCACCACGGTGCACCGGTACTTCGCGGAACGCTCGGACCTCATCGACGGCATCAGCCACGACGCGCTCGACAAGATCTCCCGGGCCACCGAACGCGCCCGGCTCGACGACGGCCCGGTCCCGGCCGCGCTGGCGAGGCTGTGCCAGGAGTACTTCGAACACGCCGACGTCTTCCAGCTGCTGTTCACCATGCCGGATCTGATGACCCGCCCCGAATGGGAAGAGGAGAGCGACGACGACCGCGCCCTGCTGCGGGTCATCGAACGCGGGCACACCGAAGGCTCGATCGATCCGGCGATGACGAAGGAATGGTTGCTGCAGCTGCTGTGGAGCCTGCTCTACACGGCGTGGGGCCTGGTGCGCGAAAAGACGCCGAAGCACGAAGCGCTCACGTTGTGCTTGCGCAGCCTGGAAAAGGTCATCGCGGTGAGCTGAGGAGATTCAGTCACCGTAGGCACCGCCGCGCGACGCCGTGGCACCATCGGGACAGGTGAAGAGGATCCGGTACTCCCCCGCGCCCCGGCCATAGGCGTAGCGGTCACCATTCGAGCAGTCAACGAAGACGTGGAAGTCCGTTCCCGACCAGGAAAGCGCGTAACCCGGCGCTCCAGCGACGGTCCCCGCGGGGGTATTTCGGCTTCGATCCCGGAAGACCGGGCCGTGGTACCGCTGTAACCCCGGCCGGCGACCAGGTCCAGCCACGTGTAGCTCGCCTCGGCCTCGGCGACCCGGAGCAAGAGCCGAAAGGGCTGCACGGAAGGGAAGACCCGGGTCCTCCGAAGTGATGATGCGGACTCGCACCGCTTCGATGATCCTTTATCGGTGATGGAAAAGACCGGCGTCCGCACGGGTGCCGCCTGGGGAATCCTGTTCGGCGGGCTCGCGGTCTTCGTGGCCGCTCCCGCACTGCTGCTGGCGACCGGGCACGACACGATCAAGCCGTCCGCGGATTCGGCCAAGGAGCTTTCCCTGGCGGGCGCGCTGATTCCGGCGCTGGCCGGGATCCTGCTGATCCACGGGATCCCGCTCCACGCGCCGAGGCTGCTCCCGGCCGTGTCCGATCGGCGCGCGCTGAGCAGGCAGGCGACGGCCTTGGCGCTGATCGCCTTCCTGTGGCCGTCGGCGTTGTTCCTGGTGTCCTTGGCGGGACGACACGCTCTGGTCCGCGACGTCTGGGCGCTCGCGAAACCGCTCGTGTTCCTCGCACTGCCCTTGATCCTCCTGCGAACCCTTCGACCGCAAGGGGAACCGGATCCGTTCCGGCTCACGTGGCGGCCCCGGCAGACCTGGCAATGGCTCGCGCCGATCCCGGCGGTGCTCGTGTTCGGCTGGCTCTATGTCCTCGGCCCGCTCGCGCCGCCACTCCCCAGCGCGGAGGACTACCCCGACCCGGTATCGCTCGCGGTGGGCGCGACCTTGACGTTCTTCACCGCGAACGTCCTCGAAGAGGTCTTCTTCCGAGGCATGCTGCAGACCCGGCTGGAGGCGCTTTTCGGGCGCTGGCCGGGAATCCTGCTGGCGTCGTCGCTGTTCGCGTGGCTGCACCTGCCGACGCACGGCCAGGGAACGCTTCCGCTCACGCTGGGCGCGATCACCGCGTTCCAAGGGTTCTTCGGCCTGTTCACCGGTTACCTGTGGTCGCGCTACCGCAACCTGTGGGCGCCGATCGCCGCGCATACCGCGATGAACACCTTGCCTTTGCTGCTGATGTGAGGCTGTCGCCCGCGGGAACGGCGTTGCGAAAGCCACTTTCGAGACGTCTGGTGTCCCGAAAGTGGCTTTCGCGACGTCGCCTCGGCACACGGGTGAGCGGCCGGGCGCACATCGCCCCGCCGCGCCCAGCCGACGGGATCAGGCGCCGATGGTCGCCGCGTCGATGACGAACCGGTAGCGGACGTCGCTGTTCTCGACCCGGTCGTAGGCCACGTTCACCTGGTCGGCCGAGATCGTCTCGATCTCCGCGCCGATCCCGTGCTCGGCGCAGAAGTCGAGCATCTCCTGGGTCTCGGCGATGCCGCCGATCATCGAACCGGCGAGCACCTTGTTCCCGCCGAGCAGCGAGAAAGCGTTGTAGGACAGCGGTTCGCCGGGCGCGCCGACGTTCACCATCGCGCCGCCGACGCGCAGCATGCCGAGGTAGGAGTCGACAGGCAGCGTCGCCGAAACGGTGTTGAGGATCAGGTCGAAGCGGCCGCGCAACGTCTGGAACGTCGAAGCGTCACCGGTCGCGTAGTAGTCCTTCGCGCCCAGCTTCAGGCCGTCTTCCTGCTTCTTCAGGCTCTGGCTGAGCACGGTGACCTCGGCGCCCATGGCGACCGCGATCTTGACGGCCATGTGGCCGAGCCCGCCGAGGCCGACGACGGCGACCTTCTTGCCCGGCCCGGCGCCCCAGCGGTTCAGCGGGGAGTAGGTGGTGATGCCCGCGCACAGCAGCGGCGCGGCGATGTCGAGGCCGATCCCCTCCGGGATCCGGCAGACGAAACCGTCCTTCACGACGATCTGACGGCTGTAGCCGCCATAGGTGTTCTCGCCGTCGAAACCGACTCCGTTGTACGTCTGGATGTTGCCCTTCACGCAGAACTGCTCGGTGCCCGCGAGGCAGTACTCGCACTCACCACAGGAATCGACCATGCAGCCGACCCCGACCCGGTCCCCGACCTGGTACTTCGTCACGTCGGAGCCGACCGCGGCGACGACGCCGGCGATCTCGTGACCGGGCACCATCGGGAAGATCGCGCTGCCCCAGTCCTCCTTCACCTGGTGGATGTCGCTGTGGCAGATCCCCGCGTACGCGATGTCGATCAGCACGTCGTCCGGACGCAGGTCGCGACGCTCGATGGTCGTCGGCGACAGTGCGGCGCCCGGGGACGGCGCGGCGATGGCGTGCGTGGTCGTCGTCATGAAACCCTCCGTGAAAACAGTGAGACCATGTAAGAGGTCACTTACACCTAGCGTAAGAGGCCTCTTACATATTCCGCGACCGGGACGGTGTGATCCACGACATGGGCGGCAAGTACCACCACGGCGACCTTCGCGCGGAACTCGTGCGGGTCTCCCTCGACCTGATCGCCGAACAGGGGCTGGGCGCGTTCTCCGTCGCCGAGGTCGCCAGGCGCGCGAAGGTCAGCCCCGGCGCGCCCTACCGGCACTTCCCGGACAAGGAGAGCCTGCTGGCCGCGATCGCGGCCACCGTCGCCTGCCAGCTGGCCGACAAGGTGCGCGACGCGATCGAGGCCGAGAGCGAGCCTGTCGCGGCACTCGCGGCCGCCGCCGGCGCGTACACGGAGTACCTGATCGAGCGCCGGGCGGGGATGAACATCATCTACTCCGACGGACTGCAGGGCCCGGAGCACGCCGCGCTGCACGAACAGACCCGCCGGCTGACCGACCAGTTCGTGATGCTCTGCCTCACCGTCGCCGACCGGCCGCAGGACGGGCTCGAACTGATGGAGCAGTTGTTCACGCAGGCGCACGGTTACGGCACGTTCTACCTCGACGGGGTCTTCACGAAACAAGGTTATTCCACCGAAGCGGTCGTCCGGAAGTCGGTCGAGGCAGCCCGCGCCGCCATCGAGGGCCGTACGAAAAGGTGAGGTGGCCTCACGGCGCGACGACGGTGAAGTCGATCTCGCCGGGAATCGGCGTCCCCTTGCACCTCAAGGTGGCCGTATAGGTCCCGGGTGTGGTGACGACGGTGGTCGTACCGCTGAACCGGCCGAAGTTCCCACCCCGGGTCCACTGCAGGGGTGCGGCGAACCCCGGCGAGGTCGCGGGTCCCTCAGGGCCTCCGGGGCAGCCGGAGATGAGATCGGAGCCGCCGGAGATCTCCCCGCCGGGCGCCACTTCGCGCGGGCCGAGTCCCCACGACGGCGGCGCGTAGTCGAGAACGGTGAACTGGGTGGTCAAGGTTTCGCCATCGCACGTGGCCGTCGCCGTGTAGGTGCCCGGCACCCCGGAGGCCTGTCCGTTGCCCCACAGGTTCTCCCGGTCGCCGCCGACCGCGACCAGATCGACGGGCCCGGTGAACCCGGGCGAGGTCACGGCGGAATAGCTGTCACAGCCTCCGCCGATACCCGTGCCGAAGGTCTCGTTGGGCCGCACCTCGAGCGGGTAGACACGCAACGACGGTTCGGTCTCCGCCGAAGCCGCCGGTGCGACGGCCAGCCCCAGCGCCGCCACCGCCATGACGACCGTGCTCTTCTTCCCCCACATTTTCGGTCACTCCCCGTTCGCTTCACTGTCTGATCACGGACCACTTTGACAGCACGAAGCGAGGATCTCTGCGTCATCTGACACAGAGATCCTCGGACGGGGTTCAGTTCCTTCGGCGGTCGTTCGGGGCGCGCGCCGCAACCGGGCAATGGCCGTCACAGCGGATGTGCGCCCAGACGATCTTCCCGCCGCGCACCCGCTCGCGCCGGACGCCCCACTGCACCGCGACGCCGTCGACGACGAGCAACCCGCGTCCGCGCGGGTCCTCGATCTGCGAACACCGCGCCCGGGGTTGCTCGATACTGACGTCCGCGACCTCGATGCGGACCGCGCAGGGCGCCACGCCGCGCCACAGCTGGATGTGGCGCGCGCCACCACCGTGCACATAAGCGTTGGCGACCAGTTCCGTGGCCGCCAGCAGGACGTCGTCACGATGGCCCTCGCCGAGATCCGGCAGGCATCTGACCACCCAGGCGCGCATGTCCGGCAACGCCCGTGGCGTCGTGGCTCGCAGGTCAAGCACCCAGGTTCCCGGCACCGGATGCTCCGCGATACTGATCATGGAGCCACCCTTCCCGTTTACACGACCTCCCTGCTGAAGTCGCACATTCGGGTTACCCAGAAGGCCCGCCGGTCAACCCGTGTCGAATCCGACACGGGGACCGGCAGGCCTTCCGAGCACTCCTACCTCGTCAAACGGTGCTGCTCCGGAACCCGCGCAGGCGCAGGCTGTTGAACACCACGAAGACCGAACTGAAGGCCATCGCGGCACCGGCGATCATCGGATTGAGCAGGCCCGCCGCCGCCAGCGGGAGCGCGCCGACGTTGTAGGCGAACGCCCAGAACAGGTTGCCCTTGATGGTGCGCAGGGTCCGCCGGGAGAGCCGGATCGCGTCCACCGCCGCCCGCAGGTCGCCGCGGACCAGGGTCAGGTCCCCTGCCTCGATGGCGACGTCGGTGCCGGTGCCCATCGCCAGGCCGAGGTCGGCCTGGGCCAGCGCGGCCGCGTCGTTGACGCCGTCCCCGACCATCGCGACGACCTTGCCCTCGCCCTGGAGCCGCTGGACGACGTCGACCTTGTCCTTCGGCAGCACCTCGGCGATCACGGTGTCGATCCCGACCTCGGCGGCCACCGCGCGGGCGACGGCCTCGTTGTCGCCGGTGAGCAGCACCGGGGTGAGCCCCAGCCCGCGCAACCGGGAGATCGCCTCCGCGGACGACGGTTTCACGGTGTCCGAGACGACCAGGACCGCCCTCGCCTCGCCATCCCAGCCGACCACGACCGCGGTGCGGCCGAGTTCCTCCTCGGCTGCCTTGGCCTCCGCCAACTCGGGCGTCAGACGGTGACTCCACTGTTCCAGCAAGGCGTTCCGGCCGACCAGCACCGCCGAGCCGTCGACAATCCCTTGCACGCCAAGGCCTTCGAGACTGGTGAACTCCTCGACGGCCGGGAGCTCCCCGGTGCGTTCCCGTGCCGCGCGGGCGATGGCCTGCGCGATCGGGTGCTCCGACGCGTTCTCCAGCGCGCCCGCCAGCAGCAGCGTCGTCTCCTCGTCGACACCGTCGGCGACGTGGACCGCCACCAGCGACATCTGCCCCGTGGTCACGGTTCCGGTCTTGTCGAGGACGACCGTGTCGACGGCGCGGGTCGATTCCAGCACTTCCGGGCCCTTGATCAGGATCCCGAGCTGCGCGCCGCGGCCGGTGCCCACGAGCAGCGCGGTCGGGGTGGCCAGCCCCAGGGCGCACGGGCAGGCGATGATCAGCACGGCGACCGCCGCGGTGAACGCGGCCGCGACCGAACCGCCGGTGCCGAGCCAGAACATCAGCGTGCCGGCCGCGAGCGCGATCACGATCGGCACGAAAACCGCCGACACCCGGTCCGCAAGCCGTTGCACCTGGGCTTTTCCGGTCTGCGCCGCCTCGACGAGTTTCGCCATCTGCGCCAGCTGCGTGTCGGCGCCGACCCTGGTCGCGCGGACGACGAGCCTGCCGCCCGCGTTGACCGTCGCGCCCGCCACCGTGTCGCCGGGGACGACCTCCACCGGGACGCTCTCACCGGTCAGCATGCTCGCGTCGACCGCCGACGCGCCTTCGGTGATCACGCCGTCGGTCGCGATCTTCTCCCCCGGCCGCACCACGAATTCCTCGCCTGCCGAGAGTTCGCCGATCGGCACGCGCACTTCCTTGCCGTCGCGGAGCACCGCGACGTCCTTAGCGCCGAGTTCGAGCAGGGCGCGCAGTGCCGCGCCCGCCCGACGCTTGGACCGCGCCTCGAAGTAGCGTCCGGCGAGGATGAACGTCGTGACCCCGGCGGCGACTTCGAGGTAGATGTTGCCGTCGCCCGCCATCCGCTGGACGGTGAGTTCGAAGGGGTGCGTCATCCCCGGCGTCCCGGCGGTGCCGAACAGCAAGGCGTACAACGACCACAGGAACGCGGCGAGCGTGCCCATCGAGATCAGCGTGTCCATGGTGGCCGCGCCGTGCCGCAGATTCGCCCACGCCGCCTTGTGGAACGGCCACGCCGCCCACACCAGCACCGGCGCGGCGAGCGTCAGCGAGATCCACTGCCAGTAGGTGAACTGGAGCGCGGGCACCATCGCGAGCAGGATCACCGGCACCGACAGCACGGCGGAACCGATCAGCCGCTGCCGCAACGGAGCGGTCGGATCCGGCTCTTCCGGCGCGGCTTCTTCTTTTTCCACCGCGGGCAAGGCGGCCGAGTAGCCGGCCGCCTCGACCTGTTCGATCAGCTGACGCGGCTCGACGTCGGCCGGGTAGCTGACCTTCGCCTTCTCCGTGGCGTAGTTGACCGTCGCGGTGACACCGTCGAGCTTGTTCAGCTTCCGCTCGATGCGCATGGCGCACGACGCGCAGGTCATCCCGGTGATCGCGAGTTCGACCTCGGCGTCGGCCACCCGCGCGGTTTCCGTGCTCATCGGTGGCTCCCTTCCCCTGTCGCGACGGTGAATTCGGCGGTGCGGACCTTGCCCTCGTGCCGGAAGTCCAGGAACAGCCGGTAAGTGCCCGCCGTCGGGACCTCGGCGAAGAACGTGACCGCGGGACCGGCCGCGGTCCGGCCGTCACCGGGTTCGCCGTCCGGGTGGACGTGCAGGTAAGCGAGGTCGCCTCCGCGCAGCGCGACCAGGTGTCCGTAGGCCCCCAGGTACGGCTGGAGGTCGGTGACCTCGCGGCCGTTCTTGGTGACGGTGAGCGTCACCTCCGACGACGCGCCCGGCGCGAGTTCTCCGTCGAGTTCGACCCGGTAGCCGTCGACCTCCGCGACGTGCGAGGGCCGGTATTCGGCGGGCCGGAAGTCGCCGGCGGCGAAGAGGTCGGCCCCCAGGGTCGTCGCCTCGCCGCCGCTGGGCTTGAAGTCGGCGAAGACGCGGTAGACACCCGCGTCGCCGACGGTCAGCGGAACGGTCCAGGTGCCGTCCGCGCCGAGTTCGGGGTGGATGTGCTGGAAGCCCGCGGTGTCGCGGCGGACGACGATGAGGTGCATCCGCTTTTCGTGTTCGACGTCGTAGGCGGTCACCGGCGCGCCGTCGGCGCCGAGGATCCGGAAGGTGAACGGGGCCGTCGTGCCGGGAGTGAGCGCCGTGGTGGTGGGCGTGAGGGTGTAGCCGCCCCTGGTCGACGCGAGCCCGGCGGGTTCGTGGTCCTGCTTGCCGTGCGCCGCTTCCGCGACGGTGCCGCCGTGGGTGTCCGAGTGCCCGGCGTCCTCGCCACCGGGCACGCCGGCGGCGCCGGGATGCGGACCGACAGCGGTGCCGGTCGCCCAGCCGCCACCGGCGACCAGGGCGAGGACCACACCGTAGGCGGAGAGCTTCGCTGCTGTGTTCATCGTGCAAGTCCTTAGTGCGGGTGCCACCCGCGGTCGTGGAGCCGCTCAGGCGGTCAGCTGGTATCCGGCTTCTTCGACGGCGGCGCGGATGTCCGCGGCCGCGGGTTCCCGGGAACCGGTGACGGTCACCGCGCCGGTGGGCAGATCGACCCGGACGTCGGTGACGCCGTCGATCTTGGAGATCTCTTCGGTGACCGAAGTCGCGCAGTGGCCGCAGGTCATCCCGGTGACGGTGTAAGTCGTTTCGCTCATGGACTCAACGTACATACCCCAGGGGGGTACTGCAAGGGCCTGAAGTTACCCCGCCGGGGTATCGTGGGTCACATACCCCTGAGGGGTAGCCGTGCGATCAGTCGCGCACCCTGTTCGCCGTCCGCCACCCGGAGCGATCCGCCGTGCCGGACGGCGATGTCGCGGGCGAGCGTGAGGCCGAGGCCGGTACCGCCCGCGTCCCGCGCGCGGGCGTCGTCGAGCCGGGCGAAGCGGTCGAAAACACGCTCGCGGTCGGCGGCGGGGATACCGGGACCGTCGTCGATCACTTCGAGGACCGCCTCTCCCACCTCGAGCCGGAGCCGCACGGTGACCGACGAGCGCGCGTGCCGCACAGCGTTGTCGAGCAGGTTCCGCAGGAGACGTTCCAGCTGCACGGGTTCGCCGGACACCGGCGCCGGACCATCCACATCGGACACGACGGCGGGCCCGGGTTCAAGCGCGCGTTCGGCGACCTGCTCCCCCACCACGTCGGCGAGGTCGACGACGCCTTCGGGCGCGGGGATCTCGGCCGGGTCGACGGCCAGCTGGAGGAGGTCCGTCGTGATGCGTTGCAGCCGCTGGATGTCGAGCAGCGACCGCCGGGCGACGGCGGGCCAATCGGCGCGATCGGCGTGGGTGAGCGCGACCTCCAGCCCGGTGCGGAGGTTCGCGAGCGGGCTGCGCAGTTCGTGACTGGCGTCGGCGACGAACCGTTCCTGCTGGTCATAGGCCTGCTGAAGCCTGTCGAGGGTCGCGTTCGTGGTGGTGGCCAGCCGGGCGACCTCGTCACGGGACGGCGGCACCGGGACCCGGCGGTCGAGCCTGCTCCCGCTGACCTCGGCCAGTTCACGGCGGATCGCCTCCACCGGCCGCAGCGCCCGGCCGGCGGCTAGCCACGCGGCCAGCGCGGTGATCAGCACCGCGAGCGGGACGAAGAAGCGCAACGTGTCGTCGAAGGTGCCCAGCGTCCTGAGCGTGTCCCACGGCAGGACGAACAGGTAGACGGTGAGCCGCTGCCCGCCGCTGTCGATCACCTTGCCCACCACGGTGTACTCGCGATATTCGCGCCATTGCGGATGGTCGCCGGGCTTCAGCGTGGCCTTGGTGGTGACCGTCCAGTCCGCGGGTGCTCCGGCGGGCGCGGGCGGCAACGGCGTCCACGCGGGATCCCAGCGGCGAAGGTTCTCACTGCTCGCGACCGGCCGTCCGGAGTCGTCGACCACCTCGAACAGGGCGTCACCGGTGGGCGGCGCCGGTCGCCCGGTCAGGTAGCCGTCGGCCAGCCGGTCCAGCTGGATCCGCGTCGTGTTCACCGCGGTGCCCGACAACTGCCTGCTCAACAGCTCGCGAGTGCCCAGCCAGCCGAGGGTGAACACGACCGCGCAGAGCAGCGCCGCCGAGAGCGCGGTGCTCCGCCGCACCGACGAAGGCCACCAGCCGGTCATTCGGTCACCAGCCGGTAGCCGGCGCCGCGCACGGTCGCGATGGTGTGCCGCCCGAACGGCGCGTCCAGTTTGCGCCGCAGCGCGCTCACGTAGACCTCGACGATGTTCGGGTCACCCCGATAGGCCAGATCCCAGACCTGGTCGAGGATGTCCCGCTTGGTCACCAGTTGACCGCCGTGCCGCAGCAGGCATTCGAGGACCGCGAACTCCTTGGTGGTCAACGACACCGGCGTTCCCGCGCGACGGCACGTCCGCTTCGCCGGGTCGAGCACGAGGTCGCCGAACTCCAGCACACCCGCCGACCCCGCCGCGCCCCGGCGGGTCAGCGCCCGCAGCCGGGCGGTGAGCACGACGTACGAGAACGGCTTGCTCAGGTAGTCGTCGGCGCCGGTGTCGAGCGCTTCGGCTTCGTCGTACTCGCCGTTCTTCGCCGTGAGCATGAGGATCGGCGTGGTCACCCCGCGCTCCCGCAGCGCCGCGCAGACGCGGTAGCCGTTCAGTTTCGGGAGCATGATGTCCAGCACGATCACCTGATACGGGTACAGCTGCGCGAGTTCGAGGCCTTCGAGACCGTCGTGGGCGAGGTCGACCGCGTAGCCGTCGGCCTCGAGTCCCCATTGGAGGGTCTCGGCCAACCGCATTTCGTCTTCCACCACGAGCACGCGCATACCCTGATCCTCCCAGATCACCGCGAGCCTTCCTGAAGCGTTCTTCAGGTTGTTTCAGGAACCGTTCAGGTGGTTCCCGCCATGCTCGGGGAATGCACACAATGGACGGTCCCGCCGCCGGCGCGACCGATGTCTCGAAGGTCTACGGCAAGGGTGACACGGCGGTCCGGGCACTCGACCGCGTCTCGCTGGACTTCCCGCGTGGCCGGTTCACCGCGATCATGGGCCCGTCGGGTTCGGGCAAGTCGACCCTCATGCACTGCCTCGCCGGACTCGACACCGTCGACAGTGGACGAGTCCACATCGGACGGACCGAGCTCACCGGCCTGTCCGACGCCGAGCTGACCAGGATCCGCCGCGACCGGGTCGGCTTCGTCTTCCAGTCGTTCAACCTCCTGCCGACCATGAACGCCGAGGAGAACATCCTGCTCGGGCTCCGGCTTGCCGGCCGCCGGCCGGATCCGGCGTGGTTCGAGACCGTCGTCGGCACTCTGGGGCTTCGGCAGCGCCTGAAGCACAAACCGGGTGAGCTCTCCGGCGGCCAGCAGCAGCGGGTGGCGTGCGCCCGCGCGCTCGTCGGCAGGCCCGACGTCGTGTTCGCCGACGAGCCCACCGGAAGTCTCGATTCGCGGTCCGGCGCCGAGGTGCTCGACTTCCTGCGCGCCTCGGTCCGCGAACTCGGCCAGACGGTGGTGATGGTGACCCACGACCCGGTCGCGGCCTCGTACACCGACCACGGGGTGCTGCTCGCCGACGGCCGGATCGCCGCGCGGATCCCCCGGCCGACCGCCGACGCCGTGCTCGGCGCGCTCACCGGTCTGGGGGCGTGATGCTGCGAACCGTGCTCGCCGGGCTCAAGGCCAGGCCGCTGCGGCTGCTGTTGTCGGCCGTCGCCGTCACCCTCGGCGTGACCTTCGTGGCCGGTTCGTTCGTGCTCACGGACGCCGTCGGCGCGGGGTTGCGGGAAGCGGTCGCCTATCAGACGCGCGGCGTGGACGCCTCGATCAGGGCCAAGCGGGGTGCCGACCTCGACGACACGACGCTGGCGGCGGTCCGGCAGGTGCCGGGAGTGGCCGCCGCGGAGGGCAGGGCCGTCATCAGCGCGCCGGTGCTCGGCCCGGACGGCCGTCCGCGGGACGCCGCCGCGACCGCGTCGAGCACCGACGAGAAACTTCGGCCGTACGACCTCGTCGACGGCCGTTTCCCCGCCTCCGCAGGGGAAATCGCCATGGAGAAGAACAGTGCCGAGGGTTTCGCGCCGGGCTCCCCCGTGACCGTGCTGGACGAGACCGGTGGCCGCCGCACGCTGACCCTGGTCGGCACGTTCAGCCGCCCCGGCGACGCGGGGCTGGGTAGGGCGACACTGGTGGTACCGCAGGAAACACTGCGGCAGCTGTCTCCCAAGGCGGCGTTCGGCGAGATCGTCGTGCGTGCCTCGTCCGACGCGGGCAAGGCACAGCTCGTCGCGGATCTGAAGAAGACGCCGGGCGTCTCGGTGTCCACGGGCAGGGAAGCTGCCGCCCGATTGCTCAGCGAGACCGCGCCGAACACGGCCGGGCCGGCGAAGTTCTTCACCGCCTTCGCCGTCCTCGCCATGGCGGTGGCCGCGATGGTGATCACCAACTCCTTCACCATCCTCGTGGCCCAGCGATCGCGTGAACTGGCGTTGCTGCGCTGTGTCGGCGCCGGGAAACGGCAGATCTTCGGCAGCGTGCTCGTCGAGGCGGCGGTCGTGGGCGCGATCGCGTCCGTGGCCGGGTTGTTCGGCGGGCTGGGTGTCGCCGCCGCGCTGCAGGCCGTCGCGGGCCAGGAGACCGTGTATCTCCCGTTGACGACACGCACCATCGTCGCCGCCGTCGCGATCGGGGTCCTGGTGACCGCGCTCGCGGCGTCGATCCCGGCGTGGTCCGCGACCAGGGTCGCGCCGATCGAAGCGCTCCGGACGCCCACCGAAGCCAAACGCACCGGACGGCTCCGCGCCGTCGTCGCGATTGTCCTGCTCGCGGCGGGCGTCGGCTCCGGCGTGCTGGCCCTTCGGTCCACAGTGGAGGAGGGTGCCGCCCTCGCCATGGTGGCGATGGTCGCGCTGCTCGGCGCGACGCTGGCCGCCGGACCGCTGGTGGCGGGACCGGCGGTCCGGGCGCTCGGCTCGCTCGTGCCGGGGCAGCCCGCCGACCTGGCCGCGCTCAACGCCGACCGCAACCCCAAACGCACCGCCGCCAGCGCCGCCGCGCTGACCATCGGTCTCGCGGTCGTCGCGCTCGCGACCACCGTGGCGTCAGGTGTCGAAGCGGGCCGGAGCCAAGGCCTGGACGAGCAACTGGCGGCCGACTTCACCGTCACCTCGGCGATGTCGAGCAGGCCGCTGCCCGCCACGCTCGCGGACACCCTCGCCGCGGTGCCCGGCGTGACCGCCACCGGGACCCGCCACGCGTTCTCGGGTGATCTCGGCGAGTACGGCACGTATCAGCTGACCGCCGTCAGCGGAGACCTCCTGCGCCCGACCGTGCTCGCCGGAAGTCTCGGCAGGCTCGGCCCCGGCCAGATCGCCATCAGCAAGGACCTCGCCGAACAGACCGGGCTCGCCGTCGGCGGCACCGTGCGTTCCCTGCGCGTGGTGGCGATCTACGACAGCGTGGACGCTCCGGGCGTCGATCTGGGATTCGCGGCGGTCGCTCTCGCGGAGCAGGGGAAGCTCGCCATGTACGGGGAAGACTACGACGGGAGCGTGCTCGTCAAGGTCACCGACCCCGAGCAGGCGCGGCCGTCGCTGGAGCAGGCGCTGTCCGGCACGCCGATCGCGAAACTGAGCAGTGTCCGGGAACTCAAGGAAGAGGCGGCCGCACCGCTGCGGGAAACGCTGAACCTCATGTGGGCGCTGACCGCGCTGGCGGTGCTGATCGCCTTCGCCGGGATCGCGAACACGCTTTCGCTGTCGGTCCTGGAGCGGACGCGGGAGTCCGCGCTGCTGCGCGCTCTCGGTCTCACGCGTGGCGGGCTCGGTGCCGCGCTGACCACGGAGTCGGTGTTCGTCGCGGTTCTCGGCGCGGCCTGCGGGCTGTTCGTGGGGATCGCGTCCGCGTGGCTGATCACGGAGGTGGCGTCGGGCGGCGGTGAGCCGATCTTGTTCGTGCCGCCTTGGGGGCGGTTGGGAGTCCTGGTGGCGGCTGCCCTGCTCGCGGCTCCACTGGCCGCTTTGGTCCCCGCCCGGCGATCTGGACGCGTTCCCATCACCACCGGTCTTTCAGCCGACTGAGCGCGCCGGTCCAGGTGGTCGGGGGGGGGGGGGTGGGGTGTGTTAAGCACAAACCCCCCCCACACCACCGCCCCCCGCCCCCCACAAACACCACCCCCCACACCCCCCCCCCC
>NZ_JBFBGL010000065.1:0-43380 GCF_040684635.1 Amycolatopsis sp. NPDC089917
AAAACCGGACCCTCACCTCACGCGGCAACTCCCCAACACCCCGCACCCGCAACACCCACTCACTCAAAGCGTTGCAACCACCCCATGAACCCAAGAGGCCTTCACGGACTTGCCACCCGGACAGGACACCCGGACACTCCTGCCTGCGGTTAGTCCTCTGGATGCGGTGCTCGCACGCGCGACAACCGCATCCGGAGGACGAAACGCGCCGCAAAAGCGCGACCGTGGTCCGCCGGGGCAACTATGCTGGCCGAAGGTGCCCCGGCCGCCTGACCTCCCGACCGAACGGTCCTCCTTGCGCCATGCTCGGAGCGACCGTCGCCCGGCCGCGCCGTGGTCCCGCGCCGGTCGAGGAGGGAAATGGGAGCGACGGCCGTCACGAGTGCCGGTCCGGAGGACGCGCAAGCGGCCCTGGACCGGGTCCTCACCGGATCCGGCGCGATCTGGGTGGTGCACGGACCCGCGGGCAGCGGCCGCAGCACCGTCCTCTCCGGCCTGACCCAGCGCGGACGCCGCTCCGGCGCCGCCGTGCTGCCCGTGCCCGCCGGCCCCGAACCCGAGACCGTCCTGCTCCGGCTGACGACCCAGCTGGTCGAGCTGATCACCGCGCTCGACCGGCCCGAGCTGGTCAGCATGCTCAGCGCCGTCGCGTGGCTCCGTGCCCGGCTGGAGTCGGGCTCCGGCGCCGGACCGCAGACGACGGCCCACGATCTGATCACCGTCCTCGCCACCCTCGCCCCGCGCAGCCGGATCGTGCTGCAGTTCGACGACTTCGACCTGCTGCCGCCGGAGCTCGCCACCGTGCTCACCCTGGTCGCCGAGGGCGCCCGCGCCACCGGGACGGTCACCGTCGCGACCGTGACCGGCCGGGATCCGGCGGGCGGCCCGGTCGGCAAGCTGCTCGCCATCGCCGACGGCACGATCGGCCTCCGCCCGCTGACCGCCGCCGAGACGACGGCGCTGCTGCCCGGCTGGACGACCCGCGCCGGGCGGATCGCGAGCGACCCCGCGTTCGTCACCTCGGTGCGCACCGCGCTCGGGCCGCTGTTCGGCAATCCCGGCACCGTCGGCGCGACGATCGCCGGTCTGCGCGCCACCGGCAGGCTGTCGGTCGTCGACGAGCACGTCTGCCTGATCGGCGCGGGCCCGCCGATCGCGCTGCCCGGCGGACACCCCGAGACGCTCCGGCTGCGACGGCTCGGCCCGGCCGCCCGGCGGCTGGCCGCCGTCATCGCGGTGCTGAGCGAACACAGCGCCCCCACCCTCGAAAGGCTGCACTGGCTGGCGTCCGCGGCGGCGCAGTCGCCGTCCACCGCGGGCCAGGCCCTCGACGATCTGGTCCGGGCCGGGATCCTTCGCACCGGGACCGACGGCGCGGTGGAGTTCGCCGTCCCCGCGCTGGCCGACGGGCTCCGGCTGGCACACGGCACGCGCTGGCGCACCGTCCTGCACCGGAGGATCACGCGGGCCCTCCTCGGACGGCGGCCGGTCGACCCCGCCGAAGTCGCCCCGCATCTGGCCGAGCTTCCGCCGTCGCCGCCGGATCCCGGAACGGCGGAGCTCCTGCTCACCGCGGCCGCGGGCGCGAACACCGATCTGCCGACGGCTCACCGCTATCGGATGGCGGCGCTCCGGCTGCTCGATCCGTCCGGCGACCGGTTTCCCGAAGCGCTCCGGGCCCTGCTCGCGGACAGCCTCGCGGCCGGCGGCTACAGCACGCTGGCCGACGACCTCGCCACCCTCGTCGCGCCGCGGCTCGCCGGCGCCTGGCCGCATCCCCGGCTGTCCGCCACCGTGCTGATGTGCTGGCTCGGCGCGCTCGCCCACGAACAGCGGCTCGCCGAACTCGACGTCGTGCGACCGCTGGCCGCCGAAGTCGCCCGCGCCCTCGGCACCGCTCCCGAATGCCGCCGCCTGCTCGAAGCGGTCAACCGGTCCGACCGGCCGGTGGCCGCCGAAGCGGTGCGGGTGCTCGCGCGCGCTTGCGGCGCCGAGGACGACCGGCTGTTCGCCCTCGGCGCCGGGATCCTGCTGGGCGCGTTGCCCGGCGACGGGGGCAGACCGGCCGAGGAATGGCTGGTACCGCCGGAGATGCCGCCGCACGAGGACGTCGCCGAGTCCGCCGAGGTCCTCGACACGGTGAGCGTGCTGAACGTCCTGCTGCGCGGCCGCTACCAGCCGCCGGCGACCGGCTTCTCGGTCGACTGGCACACGGTCCGGCAGGCCTACCGCGAGGGCGAGTGGGACGCGGCGCTGTCGCTGGCGAGGCGGCTCGAAGGCGACCGGCTGTGGTGGGACCCGCCCCGTCGTCACCGGTTCGCGAGTGTGTTCGCCGCCGAGATCTGCGCCCAGCGCGACCAGCCGGACCGGGCCACGGATTGGTTGCGCCGCTTGCCTTTCCGCACCTCCGCCGACGCCTACGTCGCGTGGGTCCGGTGCCGCCTGCATCAGTCCGCGGGGCGGCACGACGAAGCGATCGCGCGAGGCTGGCAGGACTACACGGACTGCCGCGAACGCGGGGTGCGGGCGGGGATGGAACGTCTGCTCGCCCGGCTCCTGCAAGGGGCGAGACGGCAAGGCGACACCGAGAACGTCACTCGTCTGCTGTCCGAATTGGAGGGTCTCGCCGCCCGCAGCCCGACCGCGTCGGTCCAGGAGGCGGCGCTGGTCTGCGGCGGTCTCGTGCGCGGGGACATGGAATCCGTGCGAGCCGGGGTCAAACTGGCCCGGCAGTCCGGGGACGCGTTCCGGATCGCCGAGGCGTGCACGGCGTTCGGCGAGGTGAGCCCGGTCCCCGGGCCGTCGCTGCTCGAAGCGCACCGGACGTTGCAGCGGCTCGACGCCGTCGCGACGCTGACGTCGGTCGCGGCGCTGCTCGATCAGCACCGGATCGCCTTCTCGCCGGACCGCGTGGACAGGACCGACCGGGCGACGCTGGATCCCTTGGAACGCCACATCGTCGGCCTGATCGCGAACGGTCACACGAACCGGCAGATCGCGGCGGCGCTGCAGGTGAGCGAGAAGCGGATCGAAGCCCGGCTGACGTCGTTGTTCGAGCGCACCGGCAGCCATTCCCGGGTGGAGCTGGCCGCGGCGTGGCTGCAAGGCCGCCTCGGTGTGGGTCAGCGGCCCTGAGCGGATCAGGAACGCCACGGCCGCCTTTGCACCGAGTGTTGCGCAAGTGGCTTTCGCGACGCTCTCCCGCCGGGGCCACGCCCGGCGGAAGGTGATGCCACGCACGAGCCGGGCGATCCTCGCCGATTCCCGGGTACGTCACCCCGCCCGATGACCCCGCATCGCCGCGGCCAGCTGGGCGCGGCCCGTGATGCGCAGCTTGCGGTACGAGCTGGTGAGGTGCTTCTCCACCGCGCGCACGGTGACCTCCAGCAGTTCCGCGATGTCGCGGTTGCGGCGGCCGGACACGGCCAGCTCCACCACCCGCTGCTCGGTCGCGGTCAGCAGGCCGCCGTCCGGCTGGTCCGACGGCTCCGCGGAGCCGGTCAGCCAGCTCGCCCCGCACCCGGCCGCGAGGCTGCGTCCCTCCAGCAGCCGCTCGCGGGCGTCGGGTCCGGTACCGCGTTCCCCGAGCAGGACCAGCGTGCGGGCGAGTTCGAGCCGATCTCCCGAACGGGCCAGGATCTCCGCGGCCTCGCGCAACACCTGGACGGCGTCCTCGTCCCGGTCGAGCAGCGTCGCGCGGATGCGCAGGGCCCGTCCCACCGAAGATGGCGCGCCCCACGACAGCGCCCGGTCGACTTCGCCCTGCGCGACCGCCTCGGCCCGCTTCGGGTCGTCCGTCGCCGCGAGCAGAAGCGCGATCTGCCCTCGCAACGGCAGGAGGACCCGGTTCCCGAACCGCTCCAGCTGGTGCACGCAGTCGAGGAAGTACTCGGCGGCCGCGGTGTGGTTGGCCTCGGTCAGCGCCAGGGTGCCGTGGGCCAGCGACCGCAGCCAGGGGTCGTGCTCGACCTCCAGGTTGTCGACGAGCAGCCGCGCGAGCGCCGGATCCCGTTGCTCCATCGCGATTTCGGCGAGTACGCGCATCGCCGTCATGGTGATCCCGACGCGGCTGGGCCCCGCCGACGTCAGCACCGCCTGCGCCCGGTCCCTGGCGACGCCGAGCAGTCCCGTGGCGGAGGCCACCAGCGCCTGACCCGCCCAGGCGACCAGCGTCGGCAGGTCCGGATCGGCGGCGGGACCGCACGCCGCGGCGAGCCAGGAGTCGACGCCGTCGAGCGAGTCCGCGGCGGCCAGCACCAGCACCGTGAGCGGGAGCGTGGTGTACATCTGGTCCGGTGAACCGGGTTCCCGTTCCAGCACCTGCCGGGCGAGGTCCACAATGGACTCCCGGGGCGCGGTGCCCGCGACGGTCATCAGGTACAGCAGGACGGCGACCAGCTCCCGCTGCGCCGAAGATTCCTGGGCGGGCGCGGGACCGAGCTCGGCCAGCCGGTCCGCCGCCGCGTCCCCGACACCGGGCACGCCTCGCTCGTGGTAGCGAAGCCGGGCCTCCATGCGCAGGGCCGCTTCGGCCGCCTCCGGCCCCGGGACGTCCCGCAGTTCCGCGAGCACCTGCCGGAGACGCCGGACGTCCGCGGCGAAGCGGACCCCGGCCACCACCGGGAGCAGGCCGAGCGCGAAGGCTCGGTCGACCGGGTCCCGCATCAGGCCCAGCGCCTGGTGCAGGTGCCGATGCGCGGCGGGCAGGTCGTAACCGCGTTCGACGGCGGCGAGGTCGACGAGCAGTTCCGCGCGGTCGGCGCCCGGATGCGCCAGCGCGTGCTGCAGGTACTGGGCGGCCGTCTGCGGCGACGAGTTCGCCAGCGCGGCGCTGGCGGCGGTCCGCAGCACGTCCGCGGCCCACGGTTCGGGTTCGGCGACCGTGGCCAGCAGCTGCCGTCCGATCTGCTCGACCGGCCTTCCGTTGCGGTAGAGGACGTTCGCGGCGCGCAGATGCAGCCGGTCCTGTTCCTCCGCGCTCAGCTGATCGGCGACGAGGTCGCCGGCCATCTCCCCGGCGAACCGCAGCAGCCCGTCGGCCGGGGCGTCGACGACGCCCAGCCTGCGCAGCGCGCGCAGCGCCGCGTCGAAGTCCGGCGAGTCGAGACCGGCGAGCTCGGCGAGGACACCGGTCTCGGTCGGTTCGCCGAGCGCGGCCATCGCCTTGGCCACCGCGCGGACGTCGTCCGGCTGGGCGCGCAGGCACCGGGTCAGCCGGGCCGCGGCGGGTGAAGGCCGGAGCGCGGCGAGCTCGGCGGCGGCCGAGGCGACCGGACGCAGGCCGTGCCCGAGCATCGTGTTGACGAGCGCGTCCAGCAGCATCGGCGAACCGCCGGTGCGCGCGTAGCAGGCGTCCGCGAACTCGGGCGCGGGTTCGGCTCCGCACCGGGCGGTCAGATACGCCCGGACGCCGGCCGCCGAGAGCGGGGTGGCGTGCACGGTGCGCGCCGCGGTGCGGGCGATGTCCTTGACCACGATGTCGTCCGCGGAATCGTCGCCCTCCAACAGGGTCGCGACGACGAGGACCCGCAGCCTGCTCATCCGCTTGGCCAGATACGCGAGCCAGCGCGCCGAAGCCGCGTCGGCCCATTGCAGATCGTCCACGAGGAGCGCCACCGGACCGGTGTCACGCACCATTTCGGTGAACAGTTCCAGCAGTTCGTGCAACACGAGGTGAGTGCGGCGGGCGTCGGGAGGGTCGGCGAGGAATTCGCTGTCGGCCCGGACCGCGGTGAGCAGTTCCCCGCGCCGACCGGCTTCCAGCAAGGGTTCCAGCAGCAGCCAGACCACGCCGTGGGCGACGCCTCGCTCCAACGGCGTCGCCGCCGCCCGGACCACGCGCACGCCCCGCGCCGCGGCCTCCTCCCCCGCCGCGTGCAGCAGCGCGGACCGGCCGGCGCCCAGCCCACCGCGGACGACGACGAACTCCCCCGCCCCGGCACGGGCTTCGGCGACCGCTCCGGCGATCGCGGCCAGCTGATCCGCTCGCTCGATCATCACGGCGGCTCAGAGCTCCTTGTCCAGCGCGTCGAACAGCTCCCGCAATTCGGCCCGCCCGGTGACTTCGAGCTGCCGGTAGATCGCGGTGAGCCGGAGCTCGACGGCGCGTTTGCTCACGCCCAGTTCCTCCGCCAGTTCGGCGTTGGAAGCGTTCGAGAGCACGCGGCGGACAAGGTCGGTCGCGGCGGGCGAGAGCGCCCGCCATCGCCGGGAAGCCGTGCGAAAGGACCGCCGCGGCCGGTCGGACAGCCGTTTCCCGAGGTCCGCGATCCGCGACGTCGCCCAGGCGAGCTGGTACGCGGTGGCGAGCCGTTCGGCTTCGCGCAGCAGACGTGGCACACCGCTGGTCTGGCCGCGGTTGAGCTGCGCGCCCGCCAGCAGCAGGAGCGCCTCGACGAGGAGCACCCTGGCGGGCGACTGCTGGAGCGCGTTGACCGCCTGCGTCAGCCGGAACACCGCGTCCTCGGACCGCACCGCGACACCCGCGCTCAGATGAGTCCGCCCGATCGCGGTACGCGTGCCCCAGTTCTGCGCCAGCCGCCATTCCTCGCTGATCATCGCGGCGGCGGTGTGTTCGTCGCCGAGCGCCTGCGCCGCGATGGCGACGTGCGAACGCCACGGCACCAGACCCGGATTCAGCCAGCCCGCCGCGTTCATCCGCCTGCCGCATTCCTGGAACAGGCCCAGCGCCCGCCGATGGCGTTTCAGGTCCAGTTCCAGCAATCCGCGCATGAACAGCAGATACGGCGCGGAGTACAGCGGCCCGCCGTCGCCTGCCGCGTCGACCGCGCGCTGGGCGGCTTCGAGGTCGCCGCGGGTGAGCGCCGCCGCGATCGCGATCGTGCTCAGCGACGCGGAGACCGTCGCGGGCCAGCCGTCCGGCGGACCGGAGGCGGCGGCCTTGGCGAGCGCGTCCTCCGCGGCCTGCACTCGGCCGCGTTGCAGATGGATCCAGGCCTGACCGGTGAGGCCGAGCGCCACCGGCACGCCCGCCCCGGCGGCGCTCGCGTCCGCGATCACCTCTTCGTAGACCGAAAGCGCTTCCAGGACGTCGTCGGTCTGGGTGAAGGTGATGGCCATCGCCAGCCGCGGCGAGAACAGGGTCATGGGTTCGTGCGACGGATCGGCCGCGCGCCTGGCGAGACGGCGGGCCACCCGCCCGTCGCGGCAGGACGTCGTCGCCAGCCAGGACGCGGCGGCCGCCTGCGTGGGGGTCAGCGCGGCCGGGTCGAGGTCCGCCAGGGCGGGGATGCCGTGCAGGGCGGCACCGGCGCCGGTCCCTTCGGCCAGCCAGTGCAACGCCACCAGGTCCGCGCGGTCCCGGTCGTCGACCGCGGCTTCGCTCAGGACGGCCAGTTCGCGCAGCGCGTCGTCCCGGGCCCCTCGCTGCATCATCAAGTCCACAGCGGACAGTCGCGTTCGGACGGTGTCGTCGCCGGAGATCCTGGTGGCCCTGGCCAAGCGCAAGCCGCCGGTGAACGGGCACGACGAAGCCTCGACCGTTTCGAGCTCCAGGCGCAGCCGCGCGGACGTCCCGGGAGGAGCCGGTTCGGCGAGCGCCCGCCGGTAGTACCGGGCGGCCTCGGTGTGGTCCCCGGCCTCGCGACGGCGCAGCGCGGCCGCGTGCAAGGTCTCCAGCGCCCAGGGCTCGCCGACCGGCTGCGAACCGAGCAACAGCCCGGCGACGTCCTCCTCCGGCGCGGCCCGGCGATGCCCGAGTTCCGCGGCCCGGCGGCGGGTTCCCGCCCGCTCGTCCGCGCCGGTGGCGGCCAGTACCCACGTGGCCACCTGGGGGTTCATCGGTTCGGCGGGATCGGTCCCGATCAGGCCGGAATCCGCGAGCACCCGCAAGGCCCGGTTCAGCGGCATGCCGAGCGGGGCGGCGAGCGGCCGCAGGTAGGCCTCGTCGAGGGTGCCGATCGCGGCGATCGTCCGCACCAGCGCGGCGAGATCGGACGGCAGCCGGGCGAGCAGGTCGAGCACGGTGTCGCGGCGGACGTCCGCGGTGATGGCGGTGATCTCCGGGCCGGGACCGGCGGACGATCGGGCGAGCACCTCCGCGAGCAGGGCCGGATTCCCCCGCGTGGCCGCGTAGACCTCCGCCACGGGCAGCCGCGGCGCCGGGACCGCGTGCACCAGTTGCCGGACCGCCGCCTCGCTCAGCGGACGCAGCCGCACGACGTGCCGGTTCTCCCACGGAAGCCCGCCGAGGTACAGCGGCGCGTCGTCGCCGTCCGTGTCCTGCGAACCGGAATGCGCGGCGACGAGCAGCACGGGATCGTTGCCCCGGCGCCGCTGGAGCGCGGCCAGCCAGGCCTCCGACTGCTCGTCGGCCAGGATCAGGTCGTCGACGACGAGCAGGACCGGGCAGCGCCGGGCCGATTCCAGCAGCCGCTGGCAGAGCAGTTCGTGCAGGACGTGCACGTCCGTGCCGTCCGCAAGCGCGGCGTGCAGCCACGGGACGTCCACGAGTTCCGGGATCGAGGCCAGCAACTGGGAAAGGAGCCCGTACGGCAGATCCGCTTCGGTGGCCGAACCCCGCGCGGTGAACACCTGCAGGCCGCGCTCGGCGGCCAGGGACGCGACCTGGTCCAGCAGCGCCGTGCGGCCGCTGCCCGCAGGGCCGAGCACGAGCGCGGAGCCCCCGTGGCCGTGTTCGAGATCCCCGATGAGCCGGGTGAGCAGGCGCAGTTCGGTCTCGCGCTCGACGAGTTCGTCCGCGCCTTCGGCTTCGAGCCGCCGGACCGCGCTCACCGGACGCCTTCGAGGACGGCCGGCCGGTCATCGGTGTGGCCCAGCACCACCGCCAGTTCGGCGCGTCCGGAGATCCGCAGCTTCCGGTACACGCTCGTCAGATGCGTCTCGATGGTCCGGACGGTGACGAAAAGCCGTTCCGCGATGACGCGGTTGCTGACCCCGCGTCCGGCGAGCCGGGCGATGTGCCGTTCGGCCGGGCTCAGCGACGCCAGCGGCGTCACCTCGCTCGGGATGCCTGCCTCGGCGGCGGTCCGCTGGGCACGGCGGAGCAGAAAACGGTCTCCCGTCCGCAGGCTCAGCTCGACGCAACGCCGCAAGCGGGTGCGCGCCGCGGCGGTGTCCCCGGTGTCGACGAGCGCGCGGCCGAGATGGAACTCCGCCAGCGCCTCCTCCAGCCGGGCGGGCGATCCGGCCAGGACGGCCGCCGCCTCCTCGATGAGCCCGATCCGCTCGGGCCCCCGGGTGGCGACCGCGGTCGCGAGCTTGGCCATCCCGATCGCCCGCGGGGTGCCCCAGCGCAAGGCCGGTGCGGCTCCCTCGGCCGCGAGATCGGCGGCCTCCTCGTGACGCCCTTCGCCCGCCAGCAGACAGGCGGCTTCGAACCACCACGGCGCCAGCAGCGGGTTGGCGATGCCGACGTCGGCGAGACTTTCCCCGCAGAGGTGGAAAAGCTTCTGCGCCGCCTCGCGGTCTCCCGCCGCCCAGTGCACCCGGGCGTCGACGAGCTGGAACCACGGGCGCATCACCGTGTGGTCCCACAACTGCGGGGAATCCGCCTCCCGCAACAACTTCATCGCCTTCGAGGTGTCACCCTGCTGGGCCGCGACGGTCGCGAGCGCGATACGCGGCACGACACCGCCGGTGCGTCCCTCCGCACGGCGGCTGAGCGCGTACGCCTGCCCGGCGTCGGCGGCCGCGGTGGCGAGGTCGCCGCACCAATGCCCGAGCAGACCGCGGAAGGCGAGGTACTCGCTGCGCTGCGCCGGGACGAGCTCGATGGCCCTGGTCAGTTCGTCCCTGGCGACGTCGACCTCGTCGGTCAGCAGCAGCGCGAGCACGGCGGAGCTGACGGCCGAATCGTCGGTGGTCGGCGTGTACCCGCGGATCGCGCGCATCGCCCATTCGGCGGCTTCGCGCGGCCGGGTCCCGTCGAGCGCGGCGACCACGGCGCAGACGGCCAGATGCCGGGCGTCCACGACGGCGTCCGCGCCGCCGGAGTTCCGGGGCTGGATCCGGGTGTCGAGCTTCGCCAGACTGTCGCGGTCTTCGATGCCCACCAGGCACAGCAGCCCTTCGAGCTGGCCCCGGAGCTGCTGGTCCATCTCGCCGCCGAGCACGGTGAGGACCCTGTCCAGCACGGTGACCGCGGTCCCGCAGCGGCGGGCGACGAGTGCCGCGCGGCCCAGCTTCACCGCGGCCCTGGCCCGGTCGACGGGATCCTGCTGGAGTTCGAGCGCGCGGCGCAGGAGGTCGAATCCGCTGTCCGGTTCCAGCAGCGCGACCGTCTCGGCGAGCTGGACCGCCAGGCCCGCGTCGGATGGCCTGGCCGCGGCGGCGGGACGGAGGTAGCGCAGCGCGTCCCAGGGCGCGCCCCGGTCGCACGCGCCGCTCGCGGCGTCCCGCAGCAGGTCGACCATCCACGAGTCCAGCTCGGCGAGTTCGAGCAGATGCTCCGCCACCTCCTCCGGCGACCCGGCCGCGTCGCTCAGCAGGATCGCGGCGGTCCGCCGCCACCGGCCCAGTTCGGCGGGTTCGAGAGCGTCGAGCAGGCCGTCCCGGACCGGGTCGTGCCGGAACGAAAAGCCTTCCGCGGCGAGGATGTGCTGGCTGCGCAGCAGTTCGACGGCGGTACCCGCGGTGCGAGCCGGGACCTTGGCCAGCCGGGCGACCAGGGACAGGTCCTGCCCGCCGAGGACCGCGATGGCGGTGGCGACCGTCCTGGCGTAATCCGGGACACCGGCGAAGAGGGAGTGGATCAGCGCCGCTCCCGCCGCGGATCCGGCCACCGGGGCGATCCCGGAGGCGACCTTGCCCAGTTCGTCGAGCATCTCCCGCAGCAGCAACGGATTCCCGCCGGACTGCTCGACGCAGTGCCGGACGAAGGCCTCCCCCGGCTCCGAGCCGACAGCCTCGCGCGCGAGCGAGGCGACGGCCTCCGCGGGCAGCGGGCCGAGATCGAGCACCTCGGTGCCGTACCAGGATTCGAGGTCCGCCAAGCGTTCCGCGGCGCCGTCCGGGCCTTCGGCCGCCGACCGGACCAGGATCATCCGCACCGGCAGCCTGGTCGAATGCCGGGCGAGCAGGCTCAGCCAGCGCACCGTCGGTTCGTCACACCACTGCACGTCGTCGACGGCGAACACGATCGCGGGCTGTTTTCCCGCCCAGTCCGCGAAATCCTCGTACCAGGCGGCGAAGTCCCCCGGATCCGGGACCCGGGCGCCCGCCCGGCGCAGATCCGCGAGCAGTTCCCGGGAGGCCGAGGCCCCTTCGCCGGGCGCTCCGGCGCCCCGGCAGACGACGGTGTCCGTGAGCGTGGCCAGCGCGGCGTCCAGCAGGCTGGACTTGCCGATGCCCGCCTGCCCGCGCACGACGATGACCGAGCCTTCGATGACGGAGCCTTCACCGGACGCGCCAGGGCTCAACCGAGCGGCGAGCCGGCGGAGCTCGTCGTCACGTCCGGCGAGCGCGCGTCCGGGTCTGTTGGCGTCCACCATCTCCGCCTCCCTGTCGTCCCATCGGAGTCGCTGCCGTCACACAGAGCGAACAATCGCTTACGTGCTTCCATCTCATCGTGTGATCGTCTTACCGAATAGAGCGTGCAACCTCGATAAGGGTTATCCCTCACTACAGGGACACCAGGCGCTCAGATGAGCGTGACGCTCGTCGACGAGGGTTTTCGAGCATGGAGCGATGCGGATCAGCACGGCACCGCGCGCGGACCCTGGTGGGTCGAAGGATGACAGAAGTCGCCACAGAAGGAAACAGGGCGTGAATCGAAGAAATCCGCGAGCTTGCTCCCCGATGACCGCCTGGGTTCGCCAGCGCCTGCGATGGCCGCTCAAACGAGCGAAACAGCGTCGCAGGACATTACGAATTCTGCCGAAATACGTGCAACCGAGGTGGCCGTTCACTGGGACCGCACCGTAACCGCACGAGCACGTCACGCTGCGGTCACCCGCCTGTCAGGTCGCGGCCGATCAGCTCGCGCGCCGGGACTCCGGCACCCGCGGCGGCCAGGCCGTCGAGTCCAGCAGGCCCGTCGCGAAGGCCCGCGAAACCAGCTCGACGCGGTTGCGCGCCTTGAACTTCCGCTGGAGCCGGGCGACGTGGTAGTCGATGCCCTGGCGGCTGAGGTAGAACTTGTCGGCCATCTCCAGGCTGGACAGGCCGCTGGCGATCCCCTGGAGGATCTTCGCCTCGATGTCGTTGACCGAGCTCAGCTGCTCGGCGCGGGCGGGCCCCGTCTCGGGGAGCACGGTCAGCAGGATCGCCGTCCCCGGCGCCCGCATCCGGCCCGCCACGATGGTCAGCCGGTCGGCGCCGCCGGAACCGAGCCCGGTGACGCTGCCGCGGAACCGCTGCTCCCAGCCCTCGGCGACCCGGTTCAGCCGGTCGCGCAGGTGGTCGGGACCGGTGGTGACGAGTTCGGGGAACGATTCGCCGAGCACGTCGGCGGGACGGCGACCCAGAAGACGGTAGAAGGCGGCGTTGCCACCACCGAGCCGCAATCCGGCACTGAGCGCCGCCAGCGGCATGTCGGCGACTTCCACGAATTCACTGATGATTCCCGGTCGTGCGGCACGACCCGCGTCGAAAGCCCGCTTGCCGATCGGGGAAATCGTTCGGATGCCGGCCATGGAAAGCCCCCTTCTGCCTGAGCCAAATGTGTCCACCAAAGCCGTCCCTGCCCAAGACTCGGCAAACACTACGAACCGGCTGACGACGGGGTCAACGAATTCCGGAGCAGTTCGTGGCCACCGAACCCACCGTGCGGACGGGCCGTACCGAAGGTTCGGTATCGGGCTCCAGGCCGGAGAATCCTCAGCTCAGCGGCGGATTCGGTGACCGAACCCCCACCGCGGGCCCACACCACGAGGACCGAAAGGCGAATTCCGCGTGAAGAACTTCTCGCGTTTTCGCTCAGTCAAGATAGCACCGAATCCGCCGATGCTTAACATTGATTTAAGGTAGATCTCCGAGCGCGGCGTGAAGCGTGTGACCGGTCATCGGTACACACCCGCCTCGACCTGTCGATCGATCGAATCGCGAGCGGCGGTCATAGCGATCGCTTGACCGGAATCGTACCGTCCACTGTAGACGCCGGAAAGTGACAGGGCCGCCTGGGGTGTTCCACACCCGAGACGGCCCCGCCCGGAATCAGACGATTTCGCGCGTGGTCACCGCGTCTTCGTCCGCGGCCAGTGCGGTGCAGGTGCGCACCCACAGCTCCCAGCCCGCCAGCGCCTGGTTGCAGTTCCAGCCGGTCCACCGGCCCGCCTGCGCGCCCTCGTTGCCGGCGCGGTTGCAGGAGGTTTTGCTGCTCCAGCCTTCACTCACCTTGCGATACGGCGTGCAGGAAGCCGCCGCGACGTCACCCGGCGCGCCGGCCGCGCACGATTCCGCGGTGCTCGCCATCGCCGAACCGGCGGTGAGCACGGACCCCGCCAGAGTCGCCGCGAGAACGGCACCACGGAGCACGAAGCGCTTGTCCATTGACTTTTCCTCACCGCGAGCAAGACCCCACGACCACTCTGGCCGACTTGCCGATGAAGATCAACCTGCTCGTCGGCGGCCCGTCAGCGGGGAGCTGCGTGCGTCACCAGACTTGTGCCCTCTCTCCCCTCGCCCCGGGTGCCTGGGCCGAGCGTCGAGTCCGTGAAGGCCTCCTTGAGGGACCCAGAGTCCCTTAAGGAGGCCTTCACGGACCAGACCCGCGACCGATCGCGACCGGAGCCAGCAGGTGCCTGACAATCCACCCGATCCGGGCCACCGGTCCCAGCTCATGGGCACGGTTGCGCATGCGTGCATCCCAACGGTCCACTCGTCGCTACGCCAACCGGAAGGAAGACCATGTCGGTCACCGACGAGCTCCTGGCCAACAACGCCGATTACGCCGCGCGCTTTTCCGGACCACTTCCCTTGCCGCCCGCCAAACACGTCGCCGTGCTCGCCTGTATGGACGCCCGAATCAACGTCTACGGCGTTCTCGGCCTCCAAGAAGGCGAAGCGCACGTCATCCGCAACGCGGGCGGCGTCGTCACCGAGGACGAGATCCGTTCCCTCGCGATCAGCCAGCGACTGCTCGGCACGCGCGAAATCATCCTCATCCACCACACCGACTGCGGAATGCTGACCTTCACCGACGACGGCTTCAAGGAATCCATCCGGCAGGACGTCGGCGTCAAGCCGCCCTGGGCCGCCGAAGCGTTCAGCGATCTCGACGAGGACGTCCGTCAGTCGATCGAACGCATCAAGAACAGCCCGTTCATCCCCGAGAAGGATTCCGTCCGCGGTTTCGTCTTCGACGTGGCCACCGGGAAACTGACCGAGGTCACTCGCCGATGACCTGCTCCACCTTGCGCTGCAGTTTGTTCATCCCGCCGAGCCAGCGGTCGGTCTGCGTGGCCCGCGCGGCGTAGTAGTCCGCGACCTCGGGATGCGGCAGCACCAGGAAGCGTTCGGCGGCGATGGCCTCGAACAACGCGTCGGCGACCTGCTCCGGCTGGATCGCCGACGCGCCCATCAGCAGTTCGCCCGCGGGACCGGTGTTCTCCAGCATCGCCGTCCGCACGCCCTGCGGGCAGATCGCCTGCACGGTGATGCCGCGATGCCGGTAGGTCGCCGACAGCCATTCGGCGAAGGCGAGCGCGCCGTGTTTGGTCACCGAGTACGACGCCGAACCGAGGCTGGTCAGCAAGCCCGCGGCCGACACCGTCGAGATGAAATGCCCCCGGCCGCGTTCGAGCCACGACGGCAGCAACAGCCGCGACGCCCGCACGTGCGCCATCACGTTGACGTCCCAGATCCGCGCCCAGTCCTCCTCGGGCGCGTCCACGCCACCCATCGGCGCGATCCCGGCGTTCGCGCAGAAGACGTCGATCTCGCCGAGGGTTTCGCGAGCGGCCGCGATCAGCGACGCGACACCCGCTTCGCTCGCGGCGTCACCGGCGACGGCGGTCCCGCCGATCTCCTTCGCGACTTCGGCCGCGGCGTCCCCGTTCAGGTCGCCGACGACGACCCGGGCGCCCTCGGCGGCGAACCGGCGGGCGAGGACGGCGCCGATGCCGCCCCCGCCGCCGGTGACGACGACACCGGATCCGGCGAACGACGCGGTCACAGGCCACCCGCCAGCGTCACGCCGCCGTCGAGGACGACCGTCTGCCCGGTGATCCAGCCCGACTCCTCCGAAAGCAGGAACGACACCGCGCCCGCGATGTCCGCCGGCACGCCGAGTCGCTTCATCGGGTATGACTCCGAGACCTCTTCTTCGCGGCCTTCGTACAGCGCGGTCGCGAACTTGGTCTTGACCACCGCGGGCGCGACGGCGTTCACCCGGATCTTCGGGCCGAGCTCGAAGCCGAGTTCCTTGGTGAGCCGGATCAGCGCGGCCTTGCTGACGCCGTACATGCCGATCCCGGGCGACGCGCCGAGCCCGGCGATGGACGCGACGTTCACCACCGCGCCGCCGTGCTCCCCCATCCACGCGTCCCGCGCGCGGCGGGTCCACGAGAGCGGCGCGAGCACGTTGACGGCGAAGATCTTCGCGGCGGCACCGGGGTCGATGTCCAGGGTCGGCCCGAACACCGGGTTGATGCCGGTGTTGTTGACCAGCATGTCGAGCCGCCCGAAGGTCTCGATCGTCTTGGCGACGGCCTCGTCCTGGTGCTCGGCGTCGTCGGCCTTGCCGGGGACGGCGATCGCGACCGCCTCGCCGCCCAGCTCGGCCACCGCCTCGGCCAGCGGCTCCGGCTTGCGCGCGGTGATGCACACCTTCGCGCCGCGCTCGACCAGGTCCTTGGCGATCCCGAGGCCGATACCCCGGCTGGCGCCGGTGACGATCGCGACGCGATCCTTGAACGAGTGGTTCACTCTGTCGATCTCCTCTTCATTCACTAAGCGAGCGCTCACTTACAATGGGAATGCCCGAAGGTGGTGTCAAGCCCACCATCGGAGTACGAGCGTCTGGGAGGATCTGCGGATGACCATGTCGCTGTCGGCCGAACTGTGGCCCGACGTCCAGCCGGAGACGGCACGCCGTCTGATGCTGGCCGGGGTCGAATCCTTCGCGCGGCGCGGCTACCACGCGACCACGACCCGGGACATCGCCTCGGCGGCAGGCATGAGCCCCGCGGCCTTGTACGTGCACTTCCCGTCCAAGGCCGCGCTGCTGTTCGCGATCTCGAAGTACGGCCACGAGCAGACACTCTCCCTGGTCGAGAGCGTCGTGGCACGCGAGACCGACCCCGTCGAGCGGATCCGGCTGCTGGTCGAGGACTTCGTGGCCTGGCACGCGCGGCGGCACACCGTGGCCCGCGTGGTGCAGTACGAACTGCACGCGCTGCCGGACGAGGAGTTCGAGATCGTCGCGAAACTGCGCCGCCGGATCGAGCAGGTCGTGCGCGAGGTCATCACCGAAGGCTCGCGGACGGGCGTCTTCACCGTCGGCGACCCGCACACCGCCGCGCGCGCCGTGCTCTCGCTCGGCGTCGACGTCTCCCGGTGGTACAGCGACCGCGCCCGCCAGACCCCGAAGAAGCTGGGCCAGGAGTACAGCGAGCTGGTGCTGCGCATGCTCGGCACGAAACTCTCCTGACCAGTACTGATCGACCTCCGTCGGCGATACCGCCACCAGGGTGACATACCAACCGGTCGGTATCGAGAATTACCCGTTGAGACGTTGACCACATACTAAGCGGTTGTTAACTTGCCCGGACCGCACCGCCGCAGCAGCGCCGAGCGAAGGGCACACCGATGGCCGAGAGCGCACCGAACGTCCCCGGAACAGCAGCTGAACCGACGATCACCGTGACCCAGCGCCGGAGGGCCGCCACCGCCGCGGCACTCGCGTCCACGGTCGAGTGGTACGACTATTTCGTCTTCGGGATCGCGGCCGCCCTGGTGTTCGGGAAGACCTTCTTCCCCACCACCAACCCGGCGGCCGGCGTCCTCGCCTCGTTCGCGACCTTCGCGGTCGGCTTCCTCGCCCGGCCGCTCGGCGGGATCATCGCGGGCAGCCTCGGCGACAAACGCGGCCGGAAGCCCGTGCTGGTGCTGGCGATCGCGCTGATGGGCGCGGCGACCACGCTGATCGGCGTACTCCCCACCTACGACACGATCGGCATCGGCGCGCCGATCCTACTGGTCCTGCTGCGGCTCGTGCAGGGTGTCGCGGTCGGCGCGCAGTGGGGCGGCGCGATGCTGCTCGCCACCGAATACGCGCCGCCCGGCAAACGCGGGCTCTACGGCAGCCTCGTCCAGCTCGGTGTCCCGCTCGGCGTGGTGCTGGCGAACACGGTGTTTCTCGTCGCGGCGGAGATCGCCCCGCCGTCCGACTTCCTCACCTGGGCCTGGCGGATCCCTTTCCTGGTCGGCATCCTCGTGCTCGGGCTGGCCTGGTACCTGCACGCCAAGATCGACGAAACGCCGGAATACCGCCGTGCCGCGGCGAAACAGGCCGCCGAGGAACGCGGGCACGCCAAATCGCCGCTGCGCGACATCCTGCGCGACCACAAGGGCACCGTGCTGCTGGCGGGCGGCTCGTTCATGGTCAACACCGCCACCTTCTACATCCTGCTCAACGGCGTCCTCGACTACACCACCCGCCATCTGGGCATGTCGCGGACCACCGTGCTCGTCGCGACCCTGCTCATCAGCACGCTGCAACTGGCGATCATCCCGTTGTCGGCGAAGCTGTCCGACCGGATCGGCAGGCTCAAGATCTACACCTTCGGCGCCGCCGGGATCGCGCTCTGGGCGATCCCGATGTTCCTGCTGATCGACACGGCTTCGCTGCCGCTGCTCGTGATCGCCTCGTTCGTCGGGTCGATGTTCCTGGGCATCATGTACGGCCCGCAGGCGGCGCTGTTCGCCGAGCTGTTCACCGCCGAGATGCGCTACACCGGCGCGTCTCTCGGCTATCAGATCAGCGCTGTCGTCGGCGGTGGACTCGCGCCGTTCATCATGGTGCTGTTGCTGGAATCCACCGGCACCTCGATGTCGGTCTCGCTCTACATCATCGTGCTGGCCCTGATCTCGCTCGGCTCGATCGCGCTGCTGGCCAAGCGCGCCAAACGCGGGACACAGTCCACTTCGGACTCACTCGACCGCTCGCGTGAAGCGGTCGGCGACCAGCCGTAGCCGCTCCTTGACCTCGTCCGGCGCTTCCTCGACGACGAAGTCGACGTCCCATTGGGCGAAGTAGACCGGCACCACGGAAAGGTTGTTGGAGCCGACGCGGACCCGGCTGGTGCGCTCGTCGATGGCCTCGACCGTCCCGACGGTCGGGGGCACGTATTCGGCGAGCGCCTCCGCCGAGGCGTTCACCCGCAGCACCATCTGATGCGGGTACGGCGACGACGAGATCCCGCGGGAGACGTACGCCGCGAGGTCCTCGGCGGGCGGTTCCCTCGGCGTGAAGCGGAAACTGGTGTCCGGGACGCCGTCGATCCGGTCGAGGCGGAAGGTGCGCCAGTCGTCGCGGTCGAGGTCGAACGCGACGAGGTACCAGCGGCGTCCGGTGTGCACGAGACGCAACGGCTCGACCCGGCGCTCACTGACGTCGCCGTTGTAGCCGCTGTACCCGAACCGGAGCCGCTGATGGTCGCGGCACGCGGAGGCGATGACCGTCAGCGCTTCCGCGTCGATGATCGGGCCGGCGCCGCCGAGCGGGATCATCGCGGTGTTCAGCGCGGCCACCCGATGCCGCAGCCGGGCGGGCAGCACCTGCTCCAGCTTCGTGAGCGCGCGCACCGAGGTCTCCTCGATGCCCGAGACCGTCCCGTTCGCGGCCGTGCGGAGCCCGACGGCGACCGCGACGGCTTCGTCGTCGTCCAGCAGCAGCGGCGGCAGCGCGGCCCCCGCGCCGAGCCGGTAGCCGCCCGCGACGCCGGGGGTGGCGTGCACCGGGTAGCCCAGCTCCCGCAGCCTCTCGACGTCGCGCCGGACCGTGCGGACGTCGATCTGAAGCCGGTCCGCCAGGTCCCCGCCCGGCCAGTCGCGCCGCGCCTGGAGCAGGGAGAGCAGCCTCAGCAGCCGTGCCGACGTGCCCGTGGTCATCGGTTCGCTCGCTTCATGGCGGTGAGTCTGGCAGACATCGAGGACAGGATTCGTCCTGAATCCCGAAGGTAAGGTGAGGCCCATGATCGATCCCGCGCGTCTGCTGTCCGTCGCCCGCGAAGAGGCCGAACTCGGCAAGGCCGAGGGCGGGGTCCCGATCGGCGCCGCGCTCTTCGACACCGACGGCGTCCTGCTCGGCCGTGGCCATAACCGCCGGGTGCAGGACGGTGACCCGTCGATGCACGCCGAGACCTCCGCGTTCCGGAACGCGGGCAGGCGGCCGCACTACCGGGACACCGTCATGGTCACCACCCTCTCCCCCTGCTGGTACTGCAGCGGACTGGTGCGCCAGTTCGGCATCGGCCGGGTGATCATCGGCGAGGCCGCCACGTTCGAAGGCGGGCACGGCTGGCTGGAGGAGCACGGCGTCGAGATCACCCTGTTCGACGACCCGGCGTGCACCGCGCTGATGACCGAGTTCATCCGGGACCGTCCGGAACTGTGGTTCGAGGACATCGGGGTCCCGGCCGGGGACTAGACCGACTCCTCGGCGTCGAACACGACGGTCCGGTTGCGCCCGGCCCCCTTGGCCGCGCGCAGCGCCTGATCCGCCGCGCCGACGAGCCTGTCGAGCGTCTCACCGCCGGCGGGATGCGACGAGACGCCGATCGAGACGGTCGCCCCGGCGAACGTCCCACCCAGTGAGACGAACGTCGAGGAGATCCGCAGCCGGATCCGTTCGGCGATCGCGTGCGCGTCGAACCCGCTCGTACCCGGCAGCAGGACGACGAACTCCTCGCCGCCGAACCGGCCGACCAGATCCGCCGCCCGGACCTCCGCGCGCAAAGTGTCCGCCACGGCGCGGAGGACGTCGTCCCCGACGTGCCTGCCGTGCTTGTCGTTGAGCCGGGCGAAATGGTCGAGGTCGAGCATCAGCAGCGAAAGATCGGCGCCACGGCCCCGAAGCAGATCGAACTGGGTGCGCGCACCGTCCATCCAGGACGACGCGGTCAGCAGCCCGGTGCCGGCGTCCGTACCCGCGTGGCCGCGCAGCGCGCGCATCGTCCCCGCCCGATGCAGCACCACAAGCGCCCCGGCGAGTACCACGGTGACGAGCGGCCAGTCCACCGCCGACCACGCGAGCAGCAATCCGAACGCGACCATCGCCGCGTCGAAGGCGAAACCCGACGGTTCGGCGCCGAATTCCGCCGCCGGCGCGGCCAGCGCGGCGTCGACGGACAAGAACACCAGCCCGGTCGCGAAAACCAGGGCGAAACTCTCGAAATCCCTTGTCGCGTCGGCGAACGGGGGCGCGCCCAGCAGCACCGGGATGATCGAGGCGCCCAGCGCCGACAGCATGGTCGCGGACGCCGCGAACACCTGGCGGTGCGGGATTCCGCGCCGGATCCGGACCCAGCGGTACCCCGCGGAAGCGACGACGAGCAGGGCGGCCAGCGCGGGCGGGACCAGCAACGCGCCCGCGAAGATCCAGGCGGCGTCCAGTCCGGCGCCGAGCCGGGTGTCGGCGCGGGACCGCTCGACGGAGCGCGAAAGCTCCGAGCTGAGGATCATTCCCGCCAGCAGAGCGGAAAACGGGAGCAGGGACGACGGCGCGGGCGGCCGCAGCACGAAGAGGTAGGCGGTGGCGGCGAAGGCGGCGGCGTCGACGAGGAGCAGGTACCCGATCAGGCCCCGCCTGGGTAGTTCCCACAGGCTCCAGGACCCCAGCAGCCGGCGCGGCACGGCGAGCCGGTCTCTCCGGCCTCGGCTTCCGGTCGCCATCAGGGAGTCCCCCACCATTTCGGCAAAGTAGCCGGTTCCGGCGGTGGTGTCGATCCTCTTTCCGGGTCATGACCCCCTACTAAGGTCGGTCGTTTCGTCCCGGAATCCCGGTGAATTCTTGACAGTCCTCAATGGTCTAGTCCACCGTGAGGGAGCGCACCCTCCCGGTTGATACGCCGCGTCAAGACGGAGGTGCTCCACACCTGCGCGCCTCACCGCGCGCGTACCAGTTGGAGGACCTATGAAATCCCTACGACGCTGGGCGACACTGGCCACCACCGTCGGCGCCGCTCTCGCCACGGCCGCCGGCCTCGCCCCCGTCGCCTCCGCGGCACCGGACGCGGTGCTCGCCTCGCCGTATCTGTACCAGTGGTCGGGACAGACGGACCCGATCGCCGCGATGAACGCCTCCGGGGTCAAGGCCTTCACCCTCGCGTTCATCCTCTCCGACGGCGGCTGCAACCCGAAATGGGACGGCACCCGTTCGCTCACCGGCTCCGACGCCACGATGATCAACAACATCCGGGCCAAGGGCGGCGACGTCATCCCGTCGTTCGGCGGCTGGTCGGGTACGAAGCTCGGCACGAAGTGCACGACACCCGCCGCACTCGCCGGCGCCTACCAGAAGGTGATCGACGCCTACAAACTCAAGGCGATCGACCTCGACATCGAGAACACCGACGAATTCGAGAACAACACCGTCCAGGACCGGATCCTGAACGCCGTCAAGATCACGAAGCAGAAGAACCCCGGCCTGCGCGTGGTCATCACCATCCCGACCGAGGTCGGCGGCCCGAACGCGACCGGTAAGCGCCTCATCAACCAGTCGAAGGTGCTCGGCGCGGGCGTCGACGCGTGGTCGGTCATGCCGTTCGACTTCTCCGGCGGCGGCGACATGGCGGGAAAGACCCGCAGTGCCGTGGACGGGCTGAAGAACGCCGTGAAGTCCACCTTCGGCCTGAGCGACGACGCGGCCTACCGGCGCAGCGGGCTCTCGTCGATGAACGGGAAGACCGACGTGGCGGGCGAGACCGTCAGCGTCGCCGACTTCCGCGCGATCCGCGACTACGCGGCGAGCAAACATCTCGCCCGGCTGTCGTTCTGGGCGGTGAACCGCGACTGCGACAACTGCGCGGGGATCTCGCAGGGCAAGTACGACTACACCAAGATCGTGGCGGGTTACACCGGCTGACTTCCGTTCCCCACCGGTGTCAGCTCTTCGCGAATCCTCCTTTCGCGAAGTACGTGAAGGCCTCCTTCCCCGCTCACAAGGCAGGGATGGAGGCCTTCACGGCATTCACGTGATCAGACACGGAACTCAGCGACCGCAGTCCGGCGCGGTGTTCAGCGGCCGCCCGCGCGACCACACCAGGTCGACCGGATGCACCGAACCGTCCGGATCGATGGACAGGATCGGCAGCGCCTTGTCGAGCTGATTCCCCGTCGCCTGGTCGAAAGCGACGAACCCGGTCGCGCCCGGCACCGGCGAATTGCAGTCGATGCTGCGCACCACGTTCGCCACCGAGACCGGATCCGCCGACACGTTCTGCACCGCGGCCGTGACCGCCGCCGCGACGGCGTCGTGCTCGATCATCGCGGCGCCGTCCCACAACTCCCCCTTGGGAAAGCCATGGGTGCCGGTGAATTCGGCGACGAAGTTGTCGTAGTTCTTCTTGTACGTCGCATGCGCCGGATCGGCGGTGAACATATCCCACTGGTCGGGATAGGCGAGCGCCGTGTAGCGGAGCCGGACGCTGATGTCCTTGTCGAGCTCCAAGGGATTCCCGGCGAGGGTGCTCGCGTCGTCTCCGGTCATCACGGTCACGGAATCGAGTCCTTCACAGGCGCCGTCGCCCGCCAGCGCCGCCACGAGCGCGCCGAGGTCCAGACCGCGGCCCGCGAAGTAGATCAGATCGGGTCTCGCACCACAGATGTCGTTGTGCCACCTGCTGAACAGCGCCCGCAGATAAGCCTCGCGCGAGGTGTCGGCCAGTGGCTTGACCTCGTAGGTCTTCGTGAAGATCACCGGCACCTTCGACGAGCTCTTGAAGGCCTCGGCGAGCGTGGTCGCGTAGGTGTCCTCCTTGCTGACGCCCTGGATCATCATCACACGCCGGAAACCGTGCTCGGCGATGTATCCGGCGGCGGCGCGGGCCTCGTCGGTGTTGGTCGGGCCCACGCGGAAGAAGTTGTCGATCCGCGCGCCCTTCAGGTCGGTGTTCATGTTGTCCGCGGTGACGGTCGCGCCGATCGTGGCGATGCCGTGCTGGGACAGCTCCGCCACCAAGGCCCGGCTGTTCTCCGAACTGACGCCGACGTCGGTGACCGCCACGATGCGCTGGGCGGCAGCCGCGGCGATGATCTCGTCCGCGACGACGCGCCAGTGGTCGGCGTTGCTCCCGTAGTTGGCCAGCAGCAGCTTGATCCCCGGCGGCCCGTTCTTCGGCCAGGCGGCGGTGATCGCGCCCTGGACCTCGCGCCGCACGAACGGGAACGGCTGGCTGTCGACCTTCGGGTCGGGCGCCAGGTTCTCCAGCACCACGATGGTCTTGAAGGTGTCGCCCACCGAGTCGTTGCGGCTCTTGATGAGCTTCTGCAGCGGGTCGAGCGGGTCGTCGTCGCGCATCGGGCCGGAGTCGAGGTTCAACCCGACGCAGACGTACGACGAGCCGACCGACTCCTTGTCCGCGTCGACGGTGTGCAGCCCCGCGCCACAGGACTCCCACGGTCTGAGCCCCACCAGCGCGGCGCCTGCCAGCAGGACGACGACCGCGATCAGCAGCGCCCGATGACGGCGCGCCCAGCCTCGGGGCCGCACCGGCGGGCCCGTCTCCGCGCGTTCACGCGCCTCGGACATACGGGTTCTCAACGAATCGAGCCAGGACATGACGGGTTTCCGTTCAGGTTCAGGGGAATTCGCCGCGGCGGGCGGCTTCCTTGGCCGACACGAGCGCGCCGACGTCGGGCTGATGCGAAGTGGTGGCCAGCGCGGCGAAGGCGTTCGCGATCACCTGGTGCTGGTCCTGCCCGCGGACGGCGAAGGGGTTGGCGGTCAGCCAGCCCGCCGCGATGAGCCGGGCGACGTTGTTCCGGATCTCGGACCGGGCGGTGGGACGGCGCGCGGTGTCCAGGTTGACCAGCTCGTCGTACAGCTCGGCGTGATCCCGTTCGGGCGGCAGATCGTCCGGCGCGTTCAGGACCAGCTCGAGCTTCGCGATCCATTCCGCGTGCGGGATCCGGTTGAACTCCTGCTCGAAGAACGAGACCACCTCACCGATGTCGCCCAGCGCGAGATTGCAGTAGGCCAGGCGCACCGGATCCTGCGCGGTGTCCGGATCGTCGCGCAGGGCCTTGAACTGGTCGGTGTAGGTCGGCCCGTCCCCGTCACCTCGCCGGGCCAGCGCGGAGACCAGGTTCGAGGCGATCCACGGGTGCAGCGCCGCCTGGTCCTCGGTCGTGCCCGGCGGGTTCTTCGCCGTGACCCACAGAGAAGTGCGCAGTTCGGTCAGGATCCGCCCGACGTGCGGCTGGTCGATGCGGCTCTGCGCGGCGTCCGGGATCAGCCAGGGCGCGGTCGCGAACGGGGCCGCGGTCACGAAGTCGTCGAGCTCGACGTCGTCGAGGTGTTCGGTCAGCCCGAGCTCGGCCAGCCTCCGGTAGCAGGGATCCTGCTCACCGACGGGATCGGTGGTCAGCAGATCGCGGTCGCCTTCGCGGACTTCGCTCGCCCGCAACCGCTCGGTGAGCTGCTCGACCGCCGACGGCAGTCCACCGGTCGCCCGGTGCGCGAGCGTGACCTTCGGGGTCCGCACCCCGGAATCGAGCACGCGCGCGATCCGCCCGATGGGCTGGGGCGAGACGCGGACGGGGTAATAGGGCGAGTCGAGCGTCCCGGCTCCCGTCTTCGCCCAGTCGCCGTACGAGGCCTCCTCGCAGTCCGTAATCGGCCGGACGGCGGGCGGAGCGCCGGACGCCGGCTTCCACGGCGCCAGCCAAGCCGTCCCCCAGTCGTCGTGCCAGCGCCCGCTCGTCGCGATCACCAGCAGCGCGTCGTGCGCGTCCCGGTCGTTCGGATGCTGGACGGCGTACCGTTCCCGCGCGGCGACCAGGTCGGCGAGGAACTCGGTCCCGCCGGCGTGCTCCACGTCGTCGAGCACGATCACCCAGTTGTGCCAGTGCCTGCGCTGCTGCGAGAGGTCGCACGCGCAGGGGCTCTTCTCCTCCGGTCTGGCCATCCTCGGATGGTTCTCCCGGACGTCGCCGAGGAACGCCGCCATCAGCCACTCGGTGACCGCCTTGGCGTCGCGGGCGCTGCCGTGCGCGAGCCGGTTGAGTTCGAGCAGCGCGTCGAACGGCGATCTTCCCTCGGCGTTGGGGAAGTCGGCCAGCGACCGCAGCGCCTTCCCGAGCCTCGGCCGGATGTTCCGGACCAGATGCGGGAACGTCTGGCGGAACAGATCCGCGTACGGCGGTTCGACGAGACCGGTCGCCTTCGCCGTCTCGGTCAGCGTGTCGAGCGCTCGGTCGAGCGCCGGTGTCCAGATGATTCCATGAAAACTGTGGATCAATGATTTCAGTTGCGCCAGGTCTTCGTCACGATTTCGCCCGGAAAGCTCGGCCTGAACCGCGATCAGCGCGATGGTGAACCGAACGAACTGCGGTTTCGGTCGATTTCGCCATTTTGCCGACAATCCGTAGGCCAGTTTCGTGAGCACGTCGATCGTGCCCGCTCTGCCGCCCTGGCCGAAATCGAATCCGGCGTGCACGACACCCCAGCCCAGGTCGCGGCGGATCGCTTCCAGTGCCGTGGTCTTCCCCGAACCGACCGGTCCGAGCAGCAGCGTCACCGGCTGCCTGCGGGACGGCTTGCCCGCCTCGCGGTTGATCAGCATTCTCCGGGCGAACTGCACCGCCGGAGAATGTCGGTCCACACTCATTTTCCTGTTCAGCCCCTAGCTGTGCTCCGGGAAGGGAATGGAGAGTGCGAACCATCGTAGGTACCCGGACGGAGCCGGGACACGGGAATACCGACACCAGACACGAAAGGACGAAATCCGGGGGGAATCGTAATTATCGATCGACGATGAGCGATACCGCCGATCACCCGATCGGAGCTGTCCGCCTTATTGCGGCTGCCTGCCGCCGCCCCGATAGGCGCCGGGATATCCGTCGCCGTGGTAGTAGCCGCGGTTCCAGTCCTCGTGGTACTCGTGACCGGCGCGCGGATCCGGCTCTTCTTCGGGAGGGGGCGACGGCGTGGGAGACGGCGTTTCCGAGCCGTGCATCGCCGCGGTCATCGGTGGCGGGGGCGCGACACTTCCGCCCGAGGGTCCCGACGGGACGGGCGGGGGCACCGCGTCGTCCGGGACCAGGATGGCCTGCGGGGCGATGGTCAGCGACGGCGGTGGGAGCGGCATGCCGGGGAGGACCTCGGCGGAGTCGGCCGGCGTGAGCAACACGGCCAGCAGGCCGCCGACGACGACGCCGCCCGCCGAAAGCGCCGAAATCCGCCGGAGTCTCCCCCTGCCGGGACCGACGGCGTTCGGGGCCCGGTGCTTCGGCCCGCGCGGTCCCCGGCGACGGGGTACGGCACCGGCCGCCCGCATCAACTCGCTCAGGGCGTCCCCACCGGCTTCGCGGCGAGCCGTGCGTGCCATCGGCACCTCCAAACCCCGGTCCGCCGATCTACGCGGCGGCCTCGACCCGGGGTGGATATTAGGAACGCGGGAGGCACTTGTAAACGGAGGCCGTCCATGGCGGACAGACGGTGCGGCGAAAGGTCAGGCGGCTGCGGTGACCGCGATCGCGTGCCGGCCATCCGATCACGCGTGTCGTCCGTTCCATCACGCGTGTCGTCCGTCCGATCACGGGTGTTCTCCGGCGCGCAGGTGCCCGGACGGCGCAGATTCGTGACCGGGAGGACGACACACGTGATCAGGTGGACGACACGCGTGACCGGGCGGACGACTCGTGGGTGGGTCAGGCGGCTGCGGTGACCGCGATCGCGGCCTCGCCGGCCTCGGTCAGTTCGGCGGGCACCCGGCCGGTCACCGCGGAGAGCCCGGTGGACTCGGCGGGGCGGATGTAGCCGCCGTGGGCCAGGGCGTGCGCGGTCATCTGGTCGCAGCAGGCGAATCCGTCGATGAAGAGGTCCGGCTCGCAGCTGCACGACATCTCGGCACGGCGGGCCGCGACCGCTCGCAGCATCGCCATCGCTCGATGGGACAGTTCGACCTCTGAACCGGACACCGGACTGGACCTCTCTCGATCAGCTACCCGAATCAGCAGCACTTACACCGTGTTATCGGCCGCTGCTCCATCAGTGTTAACAAGATCTCAGACGTTCTCGGGATTTTCCAGGTTCCGTTCGATCTTCTGGCTTTTTGCCACTGCCAGCGTGGGCTCCAGGACGCGGGCCCACTGGGCCACGATCTGCTTGCGGCGCTTCGTGTCGTCGGTCAGCAGATTCGCCAGGCCGAGGCCGCGGGCAAGATCGAGAGTGGCCTGGACCAGCTCTCGGACGCCGTGATGGGACTCGTCGACACCGAGCAGCTCGACGGTCACTCGGTGTGCTTCCCGGCCGACCCGCGCCTCCAGCGGCACCAGGGTCGCGCGCAGGGCTTCGTCGGTCGACGCCGCGACCCACAGGTGCAGCGCGGCGCGGAACATCGGCCCGCTGTAGAGGTTGAGCACCATGTCGACGGCCCGTTCGATCCGGGACCGCCCGGACGGCAGCTCGGCGGCGCGGGCGCGCAGCTCCACGATCTGGATCTCGCCCACGTGCTCGACCGCGGCCGCGACCAGGTCCTCCCTGGTCGGGAAGTGGTGCTGGGCGGCGCCGCGCGAGACCCCGGCGCGTTCGGCGATCACCGCGACCGTGGTCCCGTTCCAGCCCAGCTCCCCGATCGTCTCGACGGCGGCCTCGACCAGCCGCCGCCGGGTCGTCCGGCTGCGCTCCTGCTGTGGTTCGCGGATCACGGGGTGCGGCTTTCCACCCAGAAATCGAGCTGCAGGTCTTCCTCACGCCCGCCGACGCGGTACTTCGAGAAGTCCGTGACGCCCTCGGCGGCCAGCACCTCGTCGTCGAGGTAGAAATTCCCCGTCGCCCCGGTGCCCGGTTTGGTGAGGATCGCGTGCGCCGCGTCCGCCATGATCTCCGGCGTCCGCGACTTCGCCGCGAGTTCGGCGCCGACGACGTTGCGGATGGCGGCGGTGTCGATCGTGGTCCGGGGCCACAGCGAGTTCGCCGCGATCCCGTACTGCCGCAGTTCCGCGGCGAGCCCGACTGTCACCAGGCTCATCGAGTACTTCGCGATGCTGTACGCGAGATGCCCGGCCTGGAACCACTTCTCGTCGAGGCTGATCGGCGGCGACAGCGTCAAGATGTGCGCGTTCTCCGCCAGCTTCAGATACGGGATGGCGAGTTTCGACAGCAGGAACGACCCGCGCGCGTTGATGTCCTGCATCAGGTCGTAGCGCTTCATGCTGACCGACTCGGTCGGCGTCAGGTCAATCGCGCTGGCGTTGTTGAGCACGATGTCGATGCCGCCGAACTGCTCCGCGGTCCGCTCGATCGCGGCTTCGACCGACGTGTCGTCCCGGACGTCGCCGACGATCGGCAGCGCCTGCCCTCCGGCGTCCTCGATCGCCTTGGCCGCGGTGTAGAGCGTGCCCGGCAGCTTCGGATGCGGCTCGGCGGTCTTGGCCAGCAGGGCGATGTTCGCCTCGTCGCGGGCGGCACGGACGGCGATGGCCTCGCCGATCCCGCGGCTGCCGCCGGAGATGATGATCGTCTTGCCGTGGAGCGTGCTCATGGACGCCTCCTCAGTAGGACCTGGGCAGGCCCAGGCTGTGCTGGCCGACGAAGTTGAGCACCATCTCGCGGCTCACCGGCGCGATCCGGCCGAGCCGGACGGCCGCGACCAGCGTGCCCAGCCCGTATTCGCTGGCGAGGCCGTTGCCGCCGTGGGTCTGCACGGCCTGGTCGACCGCGCGGATGGCGACCTCGGCGGCCGCGTACTTCGCCATGTTCGCCGACTCGCCCGCGCCGAAGTCGTCGCCGGAGTCGTAGAGCGACGCCGCCTTCTGCGTCATGAGCTTGGCCAGTTCCAGCTCGATCTTGATCTCGGCCAGCGGATGCGCGAGACCCTGGTGGGTGCCGATCGGCGCGCCCCACACCTTGCGCTCGTTGGCGTAGGCGACGCCCTTGGCCAGCGCGTACCGCGCGATGCCGAGCGAGAACGACGCGCCCATGATGCGTTCGGGGTTGAGCCCGGCGAACAGCTGCGCGATCGCCGCGTCCTCCTCGCCGACCAGCGCGTCGGCGGGCAGGTGGACGTCGTCGAGGAACAGGCCGAACTGCTTCTCCGGCGAGACGATGTCCATCTCGATCTGCTTGTACTCGAAGCCGGGCGCGTCGGTCGGGACGATGAACAGCGCGGGCTTGAGCTTGCCGGTCTTGGAATCCTCGGTGCGGCCGACGACCAGGACGGCGTCCGCCTCGTCGACGCCGGAGATGTAGACCTTCCGTCCACTGAGGACCCAGTCGCCGCCGTCGCGTTTCGCGGTGGTGGTGATCTTGTGCGAGTTCGACCCGGCGTCCGGTTCGGTGATCGCGAAGACCATCCGCCTGCTGCCGTCGGCGATGCCGGGCAGCCAGCGCTTCTTCTGCTCGTCGGTGCCGAACCGGGAGATGACCGTGCCGCAGATCGCCGGCGAGACGACCATGAGCAGCAGCGGGCAGCCCGCCGCGGCGAGTTCCTCCAGCACCGCGGCGAGATCCGCGATCCCCGCTCCCCCGCCGCCGTACTCCTCGGGCAGGTTCACGCCGAGGTAGCCCAGCCGTCCGGCCTCGGCCCACAGTTCCTCGGTCTTGAGCCCGGCGCGGGCCTGCTTCGAGTAGTACTCGTGCCCGTACTTCTTGCCCAGTTCGGCGACCGCTGCCCGCAGCGCGACGCGCTCCTCGGGCTCGGTGAAGTTCATCGCGTTCATTCGTCGTCTCCTACCACCGCGAGGATCGTGCCCACTTCGACCTGTTGTCCGACCACCACCGGGAGTTCGGTCACGACGCCGTCGGCGGGCGCCGCGATCCGGTGTTCCATCTTCATCGCTTCCAGCCACAGCAACGGATCGCCGGTCTTGACGGTGTCTCCGGCCTCGACCGCGAGCCGGACGACGGTGCCCGGCATCGGCGCCACGAGCGAACCGGCGGCGAGCGCCGCGTCCGGGTCGGTGTACCTCGGCACCACGTTCAGTTCGACAGTGCCTTCCGACGAATCGACGTACACCACGTCGCCGTACCGGGCGACACCGAACTTCCGCCGCACCCCGGAAACCTCCAGGATCACGTTGCCGGGCTCGGCGGAAACCAGTTCGACGCCTTCGAAGCCGTCCGCACGCAGACCGTCGCGGGTGAGTGTGTAGACCACCTCGATCTCGTCCTCGCCTCGACGAAAACGTTTGCGCTGCCCTTGCGAACGGACATTGCGCCAGCCACTCGGCAGTCGTCCCTGCACCGGGGCGTCCGCCCGATTCACGGCCGCGCCCGCCAAAGCGGCGGCGAGCGCGGAAATCCGTACGGTGTCCACAGTGGCCAATGGCCGGGCCAGGGTTTCGAGACCGTGCCGGTCGAAGAACGCCGTATCGGTCTCGCCCGCGAGGAAGGCCTCGTGGCGCAGGACGTTCACCAGCAGGTCGCGGTTGGTCACCACGCCGTGGATCTCCGCGCCGGCCAGCGCTCCGGCCAAGGCCCGCGCCGCGCTCCGGCGATCGGGCGCGAAAGCGATGACCTTGGCGAGCATCGGGTCGTAGTGCACGCCGACGGTCTGGCCGCTGACGAAACCGGAGTCGAGCCGGACACCCGGGCCGACCTCGAATTCGCGTCGTGCGGCGGGAAGCTCGAAACGGTGCAGGGTGCCACTCTGCGGCTGCCAGCCCGCGGCCGGGTCTTCGGCGTAGAGCCGGACCTCGATCGCGTGGCCCCGCGTCTCCGGCTCGTCGATCGGCAGGTGCTCGCCCTCGGCGATCCGCAATTGCAGCGACACGAGGTCGAGTCCGGTCGTGGCCTCGGTGACCGGGTGTTCCACCTGGAGCCGGGTGTTCATCTCCAGGAAGTAGAACCGCCCGTCCGGACCGGCGAGGAACTCGACCGTCCCGGCGCCGACGTAGTCGATCGCCTGCGCGGCCTTGCGCGCGGCGTCGAACAGCGCCTCCCGCATCGCATCGTCGACGAACGGCGACGGCGCCTCTTCGACGACCTTCTGGTGGCGGCGCTGGATCGAGCATTCCCGCTCCCCCACCGCCCACACCGTGCCGTGGGTGTCGGCGAGCACCTGGACCTCGATGTGCCGCCCGGTCTCCAGGTACCGCTCACAGAACACGGTCGGGTCGCCGAACGCCGACGCGGCCTCCGCGCTCGCTCCCTCGACCGCCTCGGCGAGCTCGCCGAGCGAGCGCACGACGCGCATGCCCCGTCCACCACCACCGGCGGAAGCCTTGACCAGCAAAGGAAGGTCGACCTCGGTGACCTCGGCCGGGTCCAATTCGGACAGGATCGGGACACCGGCCTCGGCCATCATCCGCTTGGACTCGACCTTGGAGCCCATGCTCTCGATGGCCTCCGGCGGCGGCCCGACCCAGGTCAGCCCGGCGTCGATCACGGCGCGGGCGAACGCGGCGTTCTCGGACAGGAAACCGTAACCGGGGTGGATCGCGTCGGCGCCGGTCTCGACGGCCGCCTTGATCAGCAGCCCGGCACGCAGATAGGTGTCGGACGGCGCGTTGCCCGGCAACCGGACGGCGACGTCCGCCTCGGCGGTGTGCGGCGCGTCGGCGTCCGCGTCGGAGAACACCGCGACCGTGCCGATCCCGGCGTCACGGCAGGTACGGAACACGCGGCGGGCGATCTCGCCGCGGTTGGCGACCAGGAGTTTCTCGATCATGCCGCTCACATCCTGAAGACGCCGAAGCCCTCGGCGCCCTTCACTGGTCCATTGTGGATCACGGACAGGCTGAGCCCGAGCACCGTGCGGGTGTCGCGGGGATCGATGATCCCGTCGTCGTAGAGCATCCCGGAGAGGAACATCGGCATCGACTCCGCCTCGATCTGCCCCTCGACCATGGCGCGCATGGCGGCGTCGTGCTCCTCGTTGTACTCCGCGCCGCGCGACGCGGCGGCGGCCCGGGCCACGATGGACAGCACCCCGGCCAGCTGCTGCGGTCCCATGACCGCGGATTTCGCGCTGGGCCAGGCGAACAGGAACCTCGGGTTGTACGCGCGGCCGCACATGCCGTAGTGCCCGGCGCCGTACGACGCGCCCATGAGCACCGACAGATGCGGCACCTTCGAGTTCGACACGGCGTTGATCATCATCGCGCCGTGTTTGATGATGCCGCTCTGCTCGTACTCCTTGCCGACCATGTAGCCGGTGGTGTTGTGCAGGAAGACCAGCGGCGTGTCGATCTGGTTGGCCAGCTGGATGAACTGCGCCGCCTTCTGCGATTCCTCGCCGAACAGCACACCCTGCGCGTTGGCGAGGACGCCGACCGGGTACCCGTGGATGCTCGCCCAGCCGGTGGCGAGACTGCTGCCGTACAGGGGTTTGAACTCGTCGAAGTCCGAACCGTCGGCGACCCTGGCGATCACCTCGCGCGGGTCGAACGGCACCTTGAGATCGCTGGGCACGATGCCGAGCAGATCTTCGGCGGAGTACAGAGGCTCGGCGTAGTCCGGCTTCGGCGTCGGCCCCTGTTTGGTCCAGTTGAGCCGTTTGACGATGCTGCGCCCGAGCCGGATCGCGTCCTCTTCGTCCGCCGCGAGGTAGTCGGCGAGCCCCGAGGTGCGGGCGTGCATCTCGGCGCCGCCGAGCGATTCGTCGTCGGACTCCTCGCCGGTGGCCATCTTGACCAGCGGCGGCCCGCCGAGGAACACCTTCGCGCGTTCCTTGACCATCACGACGTAGTCCGACATGCCGGGCAGGTACGCGCCGCCCGCGGTCGAGTTGCCGAACACCAGCGCGATCGTGGGCACCTTCGCCGCCGAAGACCGCGTGATGTCGCGGAAGATCCGGCCGCCGGGGATGAAGATCTCCTTCTGCGTCGGCAGATCCGCCCCGCCGGACTCGACGAGGTTGATCACCGGCAGACGGTTCTGCGCGGCGATGTCGGCCGCGCGGTAGCTCTTCTTGGCCGTCCACGGGTTGCTCGCCCCGCCTTTGACCGTCGGGTCGCTCGCCGAGATCATGCATTCGACGCCTTCGACGACGCCGATGCCGGTGATCACGCTGGCGCCGACCTGGTAGTCCGAACCCCAGGCCGCCAGCGGCGACAGTTCCAGGAACGGCGAGTCCTCGTCGAGGAGGAGCTCGATCCGCTCGCGGGCGAGCAGCTTGCCGCGTTTGCGATGCCGGGTGACGTACTTCTCGCCGCCACCCGCGATCGCCTTCGCCTGCTCGCCGTCGATCTCGGCGAGCTTGCCGAGCATGGACTCGCGGTTGGCCGCGAACTCGTCGCTCCGTGAGTCCACTATGGACCTGATCGTGCTCATGCGGTGTATCCCAATCGCTTCGCGGCCAAGCCGGTGAGGATCTCGTTGGTCCCGCCGCCGATGCCGAGGATGCGCACGTCACGGTAGTGACGCTCCACTTCGGACTCCCGCATGTAGCCGAGTCCGCCGTGCAGCTGCACGGCCTCGTTGACCACCCATTCGGCGGTCTCGACGGCGGTGTTCTTCGCGAAACAGGCTTCGGCGATGACCTCTTCGCCCGCGACGTGGCGCTGCGCGACCTGCCGGGTGTAGGCGCGGGCGACGTCGATCTTGCGCGCCATCTCGGTGAGCTTGTGCTGCACGAGCTGCCGGGAGATCAGCGGACGGCCGAACGTCTCCCGCAGGCGGCACCAGTCCAAGGTCAGGTCGAGCGCCCGTTGCGCGTGCGCGTACCCCTGCACCGCCAGCGAGACCCGCTCGGTGACGAACTGAGTGGCGACCTGGGCGAATCCGCTGTTCTCCGCGCCGATCATGTTCTCCGCGGGCACCCGGACGTCCACATAGGACAGCTCGGCGGTGTCCGAACAGAGCCAGCCCATCTTCTCCAGCTTGCGGGAGACGGTGAAGCCCGGCGTGCCGCGTTCGATGACGATGAGCGAGATGCCGTGGGCGCCGGAGTCCCCGGTGCGGACGACGGTGGTCACGAAGTCGGCGCGGCAGCCCGAGGTGATGAAGGTCTTGGCGCCGTTGATGACGTATTCGTCGCCTTCCCGGACGGCCGTGGTGCGGATCCCGGCGACGTCCGAGCCGCCGTCGGGTTCGGTGACCGCGAGGGAGCCGATCTTGGCCCCTTCCAGCGCCGGCCGGACCCAGCGTTCGATCTGCACCGGATCGCCGGCCGCCGCGATGTGCGGGACCGCGATTCCGCAGGTGAACAGCGAGGCGAAAAGCCCGCCGGAACCACCCGCGTAGTGCAGTTCCTCGGCGATGACGACGGCGTCGAGGTAGTCGCCGCCCCCGCCGCCGACCTCTTCGGGGAAGCCGACACCGAGCAGTCCGAGCTCCCCCGCCTTGCGATGCAGATCGCGCGGCAACTCGCCTTCGCGTTCCCATTCGTCGAGGTACGGCAGGATCTCGGCTTCGGCGAACCGTCGGATGGTCTTGCGCAGCTCGACGCGTTCCGGCGTGGAGAACGGATCGGTCACAGGAGAGCCTCCGGGATGTCGATCTCGCGGGAGCGAAGCCATTCCCCGAGGGCCTTCGCCTGCGGGTCGAACCGCGCCTGCGACGCGACGCCCTCGCCGAGGATGCCTTCGACGACGAAGTTGAGCGCCCGCAGGTTCGGCAGGAGATGCCGCCGGACTTCGAGGTCCGCGGTCTCGGGGAGCAGCAGTTTGAACTCGGTGACGGTGAGCCGGTGCGCGAGCCAGCGCCAGGCCTCGTCCGATCGGGCCCAGACGCCGACGTTCGCGTTGCCGCCCTTGTCACCGCTGCGCGCGCCGATCACCCTGCCGAGCGGCGCCCGGCGGACCTCGGCCTGCGTGAACGGGGCGGGCAGCTGCTCGTTGTCCACTTCGGACAGAGGCAGTGTTTCGGTGGCGGGCGCGATGTCGCGACGCGTTCCGTCCGGCAGCACGGCGACGTGCGGGACCTCGTGCGCGTCGACGAAAGCGGCCCGGTAGACGCCGTAGGGCGACGCCGCCGAGGGCGGTGCGGTGACGTGGAAGCCGGGGTAGCTCGCCAAGGCCAGCTCGATCGCCGCGCCACTGAACGCGCGTCCGGCGACCTCCGGATCCGCGTCCTTGACCGCGACGTGCAGCAGCGCGCTAGCCTGCTGCTCGGTTTCGGCGTCGGGCCGGTCGGTGCGGGCCAGCGTCCACTGGACGTCGGCGGGTGGCCGGGCCTTGAGCGCGCCTTCGAGCTGGTCCTTGACCAGCGCGGCTTTCGTTTCGACGTCGAGTCCGGTGAGGACGAACGTCGTCTCGTTACGGAAGCCGCCGAGGCCGTTCAGGCAGACCTTGAGCGTGGGCGGTGGCGGTTCGCCGGTGACCCCGCTGATGCGGACGCGGTCCGGACCGTCGTCGGTGAGCGTCAGCGTGTCGAACCGCGTCGTGACGTCCGGCCCGGCGTACCGGGCACCGGTGATCTCGTAAAGCAGCTGTGCCGTAACGGTTCCGGCGTTCACGACGCCGCCGGTGCCGTGGTGCTTGGTGATCACGCTGGAGCCGTCGGCCGAGATCTCGGCGATCGGGAATCCCGGGACGCCGAGCTCGTGTTCGGTGAAGAAGGCGTAGTTGCCGCCGGTAGCCTGCGTGCCGCATTCGATCACGTGCCCGGCCGCGACCGCGCCCGCCAGCGCGTCGTAGTCGTCGCGCGCCCAGCCGAAGTGCGCGGCCGCGGGGCCGACGATCACCGAGGCGTCGGTGACGCGCCCGGTCACCACGATGTCGGCGCCCGCGTTCAGGCATTCCGCGATCCCCCACGCGCCGAGGTAGGCGTTGGCGGTCAGCGTCTTGCCGAACCCGAGCTCTTCGGCGCGCTGGATGAGGTCGTCGCCCTCGACGTGCGCGATGGCGACGTCGACGCCGAGTTTCGCGGCCAGCTCACGGAGCGCGTCGGCGAGCCCGGCGGGGTTGAGCCCGCCGGCGTTGGCGACGACCTTGACGCCCTTTTCCTTGGCCAGCGCGAGGTTCGCCTCCATCTGGCGGAGGAACGTCTTGGCGTAGCCGCGGTTCGGGTCCTTCATCCGGTCGCGGCCGAGGATGAGCATGGTCAGCTCGGCGAGGTAGTCGCCGGTCAGCACGTCGAGCTGACCGGCGGTGAGCATCTCGCGCACGGCGGAGAACCGGTCGCCGTAGAACCCGGACGCGTTGCCGATCCTGATCGGGGCCGCGGTCACGAGAACTGCCCCGGCCGCCGTCCCGCGCCGGGAGGCCCGGCGAAGGCCTGCGCGATGCCGAGCCATTCCTCGACGTCGGCGCCGGTGGCGACCAGGTCGGTGTCGTCGGGATGGCGGCGCTGGGTGATGACGAGACAGAAGTCGACCGCGCTCCCGGTGAGCCGCTGCCCGGCGTCCTCGGGCCCGAACGTCCAGGTGGTGCCGTCCGGCGCGGCCAGCTCGACGCGGAACTCCTCGGCGGGCGGGGCCAGCGAGTTGAGCTTGTAGGCGAAGTCGCGGGTGCGGGTCCCGAACCGGGCGATGTGCCAGATCCGGGGCGAGTTCTCGCGTGTCAGGCCGAGCGCGTCGAAGATGTCCTGGCCGTGCGCCCAGGTCTCCATGAGGCGCGCGGTCACCATGGACGCCGCGCTCATCGGCGGGCCGTACCAGGGGATCTTCTGCCCGCTGGGCACTTCTTCGAGCGCCTTGGCGAGTTCCGCGCGGCCGGAACGCCATTCGGCCAGCAGCTGCCGGGGCGGCGTCTTCGCGCCATCGGCCGCCCCATCGTCGACGTAGCTCTCCCCGGTCGCGAGGAGTCCTTCGATCTCGGCCTGCCATTCGGCCTCGGAACCCCGCGCCGCGATCAGCGCCTTCTTGTCCGTCCAGGCCAGATGAGCGATCTGATGGGCGATCGTCCAGCCTTCGGCCGGGGTCTGCCGCGCCCAGTCCGACGCGGGCAGAGCCGCCACCACGTCGTCGATGGCCTGCGATTCCGCCGCGAGATCCCCAAGGATCACGCCCAGGTCAGCCATGCCCGCCTCCTCGCGTCTCTCCCCAGGCTGGCACCCCCCGCCAGAAAAATCAAGCACGCCTGATTGTTTTACCCACCTTGCCCTCCCTCCCAACCCGCATCCAGAGGACCAAATGCGTAAGGCAGCCAGACAGGACGCCGCACTCGCGTGATCAGACACGCGACTCGCGTGATCAGGGACGGAACTCGCGTGTCTGGACGCCGCACACCCAAGTACGGCGTCCAGTCACGCGAGTTCCGCCTTCCGTCACGCGAGTCCCGTGTTCAATCACGCGAGTCACGTCCCTGATCACGCGAGTCACGCCATCAGGGCCGCTCGAACTCCCGGATCAGCACCGGGTACTGCTCCCCTCCGTGCCCCGCCGCGATCGCACGGTCGGCCATCGCCTTGATCAGCTTCGGCAGTTCGGCGTTCACGCCCAGCGCCTCGCTCTCCTCGACCATGTGCGCCATCGCCCGGACGTCGGTCTCCAACGCCGACACCTCCGCGGGGAAGGAACCCTTGTCGACCTGCTCCGCGTATCCGGGCAGCCAGCTCGCCACCCCGGCGGCGATCTGCTGCGCGAACGGCGCGTACGTCGCGGCGTCGACACCGGCCGTCTTGAGCATCGCCGTGCCCTGGAGCCACGCGTTGAGCACGCTCCACATCATCGTCAGACCCGCGACGTCGTACAGGGACGCGAGCCCGTGGTCTTCGCCGAGATGGCTGATCGTGCCGAGCGCGCCGAGGTCGAAGTCCGGCCGTGGCCCGCTCAGCAGGATGGTCGCCTCGGCGGTCCCGATCGACGACGGGATGGCCATGATCGCGCCGTCCAGATAGCGGGCGCCCTGTTTTCCGGCCCAGGCGGCGGTTTCCCGCGCTTGAGCGGAGTCGCCCGAGGTCAGGTTGACGAGTGTCACGCCCGCCAGCGCGGCATCGTCGAGCAGGGCGCGGACGGCGGAGTAGTCGGTGAGGCACACGACCGTCGCACCGCCCACCGCCAGCGCGTCACCGATCGTGGGCGCGAGCCGCGCCCCCTCGGCCACCAAGGAGGAAGCTTTGGCGGCCGTCCGGTTCCACACGGTCGTGGGATGCCCGGCCGCGAGGAGCGCGCGGGCGAGCGCGGTCCCCATCAGCCCGAGGCCGAGAACTGTCACGGGTGCGGTGGTTTCGCTGTTCATGGCAGCATCGTCGACGTTGAGACCGGTATGAAGGTCAAGTGGGGAACGCGATGAAAATCGGGGAACTGAGCCGCCGCACGGGTGTCAACACCCATCAGCTGCGCTACTACGAAGCGCAAGGGCTCCTGGAAGCGGAACGCGCCACGAACGGCTACCGCGAGTACGACGAGACCGCGATCCTGCGGGTGAAACAGATCCGGCATCTGCTCGCCGCGGGCCTGTCGTCCGAGGACATCGCGTACCTGCTCCCCTGCGCGATCGGCGAGGAGCCCGAACTGATCGGCTGTCCCGAACTGCTGGCCGCGATGCGCGAACGACTCGGCAAGCTCGACGAACAGCTGGACAGGATCATGCGATCCCGCACCGCGCTCGCCGGGTACATCGAAGCGGCCGAACAGACCGGCAAGAAGACCTACGAGCTCTTCGCCTGAGCCTTATTGACACCTTGTCAACATAGCCTTACTTTCACGTCATGAGCGCGTACGCCGAAATCACCTACGAGGTCGCCGACCGCATAGCGACGGTCACGCTCAACCGGCCCGAGGCCCGCAACGGCTACACCATCCGGATGGCCGACGAACTCGGCGACGCGATGGACCGGGCCGACCGCGACGAAGACGTCCGGGTGGTGATCCTGACCGGCAACGGCAAGGACTTCTCGGTGGGCGCCGACCTCTCGCAGGGCGGTTTCGACTTCGATCCGGAGGCCGGACCGGACGCGGCGTGGCAGGAGCCGGCGGGACGCTGCTCGAAACGGATCTTCACGATGAACAAGCCGGTGATCGCCGCCCTGCGGGGCGCGGCCGTCGGCGGCGGCGTCACGATCACGCTGTCGTGCGACTACCGCCTGGCGTCCACCGACTCCCGGTTCGGCTTCGTGTTCGTCCGCCGCGGCATCTACCCCGAAGGCGCGTCCGCGTGGTTCCTCCCCCGGCTCGTCGGGATGGGCACGGCACTCGACTGGATGATCAGCGGCCGCGTCTTCGGCGCCGAGGAGGCGAAAAGCGCCGGTCTGGTCCACAGTGTCCACGAGCCCGGCGAAGTGCTCGGCAAGGCCCGTGAACTGGCACAGGAGATCGCCACGACCACGTCACCGGTCTCGGTCGCGGTGACCCGTCAGCTGCTGTACCGGATGGCGAGCGCCGAATCGCCGTTCCCCGTGCACGAACTGGACTCGCGGCTGATCGGCGGCCTGGGCTCCAGCCCGGACGCCGTCGAAGGGGTCATGTCCTTCCTGCAGAAACGACCACCGGAGTTCTCCATGCGCGTCGACACCGACCAGCCCGCCTACCTGCCGTGGCGGAACGCGTGACCGCCTATCCCCCGGAGCCGTGGAACCTGGCGGGTCAGGCGTACCTGTCGATCTGGCGTGTCCCGGTGAGCGAACTGCCCGCGCTGCCCGAAGGTGTCGAACCGATCGTGGCGGCCGGGCGCGCGCAGGTGTTCACCGCGTGGATCGACTACCAGGAACCAGGCCAGCTTCAGTACCACGAGCTGCTGGCGACGGTCGCCGTCCGCGGCGAACGCCTCTCCAGCTCGATCACGGACATCTGGGTCGACAGCGAGGTCTCGCTCGCCGGCGGCCGCGCGCTGTGGGGCATCCCCAAGGACCTCGCCGCGCTCGGCTTCACCCACGGGCGGACGTTCACCGCCTCGGCGGCCACCCACGAGGACTGGATAGCGACGGCCGCCTTCACCGCCCGCCCGAGCCTTCCGATCCGGATGCCTGCCGCCTTCGACGTCGTCCAGATGTTGGACGGACGTCTCAAAAGAAGCCCCGTCCGGGCGAAGGCGCGACCGCGTCCGGCGGCCGCGGACTGGCGGATCAACGAGCACGGACCGTTGGGCTTCCTGGCCGGTCAGCGGCCCGTCCTGAGTGCCTGCCTGCGCGATTTCACGATCGTTTTCGGCGGCTGACCAGCCGCTCAGCGTGATCGTCTAACCCGCCAGGGTGAGGCCACGACACGCCACCCATTGGGGCACGTGCAGCCTCCGACCCCTACATGTAGTCTCTGGGAACCGGCACCGCCCAGCGACGGGGAGACCGCTCGGGAGCGGTGGTCGGACAGCTTTGTGAACGTGCAGCGCACGGCCTTGTGAGGCCTTGTGGTGCTTCAACGCGCCCTTTTGGAGTGACGCATGTCAGTCGATACCGGTCAGCGGCCACCCTCGTCTTCGGACACCACGCCTGCGACCGTGCGGGTCATCCGGCGGGACGGCAGCGTGTCCCCCTTCGACGCGAACAAGATCTCGGTCGCCGTGACCAAGGCCTTCCTCGCCGTCGAAGGAGGTGACGCGGCCGCCTCGTCGCGGATCCACCACCTGGTCCAGGAACTGACCGAGCAGATCGAAGCCTCCCTGCTCCGCCACGCCGGTCCCGAGACCGCGCTGCACATCGAGCAGATCCAGGACATCGTCGAGCTCGCGCTGATGCGCGGCGAGCACCACAAGGTCGCCCGCGCGTACGTCCTTTACCGCGACGAGCGCGCGAAGGCCCGTGAGTCCGAGAAGCCCGCGTCGTCCGACGTCGCGATCAGCGTCAAGGCCGCCGACGGCTCGCTCCGCCCGCTCGACTGGGCCCGCGTCTCGCACGTGGTCGGCGAGGCCGTCACCGGTCTCGAGGACGTCTCGGCCGAGCCGGTGCTGGCCGAGGCCAAGCGCAACCTCTACGACGGCATCAGCGCCGACGAACTCGCCCTCGCCCAGATCATGGCCGCGCGCGTGCTCGTCGAGCAGGAGCCGAACTACTCCTACGTCAGCGCCCGGCTGCTGGCGGACAAGCTCCGCGGCGAGGCGCTCAGCTACCTCGCGGGTGCCCCGCAGCAGGCCAGCCAGGACGAGATGACCACCCGGTACCCGCAGTACTTCCGGGACTACCTCAAGCGCGCCATCGAGCTGGAGCTGGTCAACCCCGAGCTGCAGACCTTCGACCTGGACAAGATCACCGCGGCCATCCACGCCGAGCGTGACCTCGACTTCGGCTTCCTCGGCCTGCAGACCCTGTACGACCGGTACTTCCAGCACCACAACGGTGTCCGCTTCGAGCTGCCGCAGGCGTTCTTCATGCGCGTCGCGATGGGCCTGGCGATCCGCGAGGACGACCGCGAAGCCCGCGCGATCGAGTTCTACGAGCTGCTCTCGTCGTTCCACTTCATGGCGTCCACCCCGACGCTGTTCAACTCGGGCACCACGCGCCCGCAGCTGTCGTCCTGCTTCCTGACCACTGTGGACGACGACCTGGACTCGATCTTCCAGGCGTACAAGAACAACGCGCTGCTGGCGAAGTACTCGGGCGGTCTCGGCAACGACTGGACCCCGGTCCGCGGCCTCGGCGCGCACATCAAGGGCACCAACGGCCAGTCGCAGGGTGTCGTGCCGTTCCTCAAGATCGCCAACGACACCGCGGTCGCGGTGAACCAGGGCGGCAAGCGCAAGGGCGCGGCCTGCGCGTACCTCGAGACCTGGCACGTGGACATCGAGGAATTCCTCGACCTGCGCAAGAACACCGGTGACGACCGTCGTCGTACGCACGACATGAACACCGCGAACTGGGTGCCGGACGAGTTCCTCCGCCGCGTCGAGGCCGACGCGCAGTGGACGCTGTTCTCGCCGAACGAGACCCCGGACCTGCACGACCTCTACGGCACCGCGTTCGCCGAGCGCTACCGCGAGTACGAGGCCGCCGCCGAACGCGGTGAGCTGAAGGTGTTCCGCAAGGTCCGCGCGATCGACCTGTGGCGCCGCATGCTGACCATGCTGTTCGAGACCGGCCACCCGTGGATCACCTTCAAGGACCCGTGCAACCTGCGTTCGCCGCAGCAGCACGTGGGTGTCGTGCACTCGTCCAACCTGTGCACCGAGATCACCCTGAACACCACCACCGACGAGGTCGCGGTCTGCAACCTCGGCTCGGTGAACCTGCTCAAGCACGTCACCCCCGAGGGCATCGACGCGAAGCGCCTCGAGAAGACCGTGCGCACCGCTGTCCGCATGCTCGACAACGTGATCGACATCAACTTCTACACCATCCCGGAAGCGCGCCGCTCCAACCTGCGCCACCGCCCGATCGGGCTGGGCCTGATGGGCTTCCAGGACGCGCTGTTCGAGATCGGTGTCCCGCTGTCCTCGGAAGCGGCCGTCCAGTTCGCGGACCTCAGCATGGAGCACATCAGCTACTACGCGATCTCGGCCTCGACCGACCTCGCCGAGGAGCGCGGCCAGTACCAGACGTTCGAGGGTTCCTTGTGGAGCAAGGGAATCCTGCCGATCGACTCGATGCAGCTGCTGATCGACGCCCGCCAGGGCGACGCGCTCGACGTCGACACCTCGTCCACTTTGGACTGGGCGCCGCTGCGCGAGCGGGTCAAGACCGTCGGCATGCGCAACTCCAACGTGATGGCGATCGCGCCGACCGCGACGATCTCCAACATCGTGGGCGTCGGGCAGTCGATCGAGCCGCTGTTCCAGAACCTGTTCGTCAAGTCCAACATGTCCGGTGACTTCACCGTGGTGAACCCGCACCTGGTCCGCTCGCTCAAGCAGCGCGGGCTGTGGGACGAGGTCATGGTCTCGGACCTGAAGTACTTCGACGGCAGCCTCGGCCAGATCGACCGCGTGCCGGACGACCTGAAGGCGCTGTACGCCACCGCGTTCGAGATCGAGTCCAAGTGGCTGGTGGACGCCGGTTCGCGTCGGCAGAAGTGGATCGACCAGGCCCAGTCGCTGAACCTGTACATCGCGGCGCCCAGCGGCCGCAAGCTCGACGAGCTGTACCGCTACGCCTGGCACAAGGGCCTCAAGACCACGTACTACCTGCGGGCGCGGTCCGCGACGCACGTGGAGAAGAGCACCCTGCGCGGCACCGACGGCAAGCTGAACGCGGTCTCGGCCACCCCGGCCCCGGCCGCACCTGCCGCACCGAAGGCCCCCGCGCCCGCCGCTTCGCCCGCGCCGTCGGCCACCGCCGCGGTCTCGCCGTCGCCGGCCGCCGCCGTCCCGGCCGTGCCGGTGACCGCCCCGGCCGCCAAGCCGGAGCCGAAGGAGATGCCGCAGGTCTCGGACGTCGACTTCGTCGCCACCGACGGCGCCGCCTGCCGGATCGACGACCCCGACTGCGAAGCCTGCCAGTGACCTCCCGGTCGTGAGTGGCGATTCGGGTTACTGGCTGGAAGAGCCCCCACCCAACCACCCCACCCCCCCCAGAAGGAAGACACGCACGAGAGGAAGAGCGGG